>JAIQFV010000016.1 GCA_020073085.1 Terriglobia bacterium
GTTCGCCCCGCGAATTCAGCGGGGCGCGGATTGAAACCTTTTTATCATACACACTGCGGACCGACTTCGAATGGTTCGCCCCGCGAATTCAGCGGGGCGCGGATTGAAACCACCATGGCAGCGCCCGCATGACGTCGGGATCCCGCGTTCGCCCCGCGAATTCAGCGGGGCGCGGATTGAAACCCAAAAAAAGATGTTCAGGGTTAACACACCCAGGAGTTCGCCCCGCGAATTCAGCGGGGCGCGGATTGAAACCCTGGTTCCTGCATCCTGGTAGGTCGGGAGAGCGGGTTCGCCCCGCGAATTCAGCGGGGCGCGGATTGAAACAAGGAAACGGCAAGGAGCCTTATCCTGAAGACTTTGTTCGCCCCGCGAATTCAGCGGGGCGCGGATTGAAACATATTCATCTGGCTTTGGCTTTTGGCTTGCATGGTTCGCCCCGCGAATTCAGCGGGGCGCGGATTGAAACAAGCGCCATCTCTTCATGCGCTCGAACCTTTCGACGTTCGCCCCGCGAATTCAGCGGGGCGCGGATTGAAACCCGGGTCTTCCCCCACCGTTTCAATGTACTCCAAAAGTTCGCCCCGCGAATTCAGCGGGGCGCGGATTGAAACACGGTCGGATGCCTGGCGTGCGTGAGGTGTAAGCACGTTCGCCCCGCGAATTCAGCGGGGCGCGGATTGAAACTATCGCTCAGTAGCTGCATCCTAAGTTCGATCTCGTTCGCCCCGCGAATTCAGCGGGGCGCGGATTGAAACATCACCGACAAGGATGTCGCGGCGGCGATGCAATTGTTCGCCCCGCGAATTCAGCGGGGCGCGGATTGAAACGGGATAATGCGGGACCAGCAGCCGCGCGACCGACTGGTTCGCCCCGCGAATTCAGCGGGGCGCGGATTGAAACCAGAATCACCACAAGGCCCGGTCATTGCCCTCGGGTTCGCCCCGCGAATTCAGCGGGGCGCGGATTGAAACAATAAATCATTACGTTTTCACGCAACATGGAAATCAGTTCGCCCCGCGAATTCAGCGGGGCGCGGATTGAAACTAATGGCCGCGCCGCAACGGGTGCATATCGAAAGAGTTCGCCCCGCGAATTCAGCGGGGCGCGCATTGAAACCAGGCTGGGCAACGACTGAAGTCGTTACTACGGCGTTCGCTTCGCGAATTCATCGGGGCGCGGATTGAAACCAGACCGAGCAACGACTGAAGTCGTTACTACGGCGTTCGCTTCGCAAGTTCAGCGGGCCGTGCATTGCAGAATCCCTAAGGGTGACCCTCCGGCGCGCTATGCACCCAACAACTCCGCAATTGCACCATTTGCCGCTCATTCCCCTCCCTTTTATGATTCCGGCAGCACCAGTCGATGTGCGTTGTGCCTGCCCCTTTTCCTCTCCTCAAAGTTTTGAGTGAAATCCGTATCTTTTAGTTTGACGCGAAAATTTATTTTTAGTAGATTGAGAAAAATTAGAAGGAGGGAGGCGCGATACTCAGGATGCGCAACGGTCGACGATTGGATCGGCCCGGTTTGAAGCCTCCCCCATTGGACTAAAGAATTTGAATGGTGTTCAAGCAGCACCTCTGATCGGTTTAAAGAGAGTCTACCTGCCGACAGGGCGGTGTTGCGGTGTCTCGTTCGATTCAGGAGCTCCGCGCGGGCGGGGAAACGCCTGGTTCCACATGGTCCAAAACACAACTTAAACCGGAGACTGACTGGAAATGAACCCCCTTCCTGCCGAAACACAGTTAATGCCCAGTTCCGAAACCACGGATCTGGTATCCAAGTTGTATGGCGTCGAAAACTGGGGCGCCGGATATTTTCAGGTCAACCAAAGGGGCAACCTCTCGGTCACCCCGACCAAGAATCCGCACCTCCAGGTCGACGTGTATGACGTGGTGTGCGAACTGGCACGGCGCAAAGTCGGCACCCCCATCCTGCTGCGGTTTCCCCAGATGCTGGAATGCCAGGTCACCGATCTTCACGAGGCGTTTCTGAATTCCATTAACGAGTTCCATTATGGCGGCGGACATCTCGGCGTTTTCCCGACCAAGGTGAACCAGAAACTGGATGTCATCGAGAGCCTCCTGCACACCGGGGCCAAGTACCGCTACGGGCTGGAGGTGGGGAGCAAGGCGGAACTGGCACTCGCCGTGGCGATGCCCCTGTCCCCCGGCGCGCTGATTATCTGCAACGGGAACAAGGACGAGCTGTTTGTCCGCAGCGCGCTCTTATGTCAGAAGCTCCAGAAGCCGTCCATTGTGGTCATCGAAGACATCGAAGATCTCAAGATGACGTTGAGCCTGGCGGAGAAGCTGGAGCTCGAAGCTCAGCTGGGGATTCGCGTCAAGCTTTATACCCGGGGTAGCGGCAAGTGGGAGGAGTCGGGTGGAGAGATTGCCAAGTTCGGCCTGAATACAATCCAACTGGTCAAGGCGCTGCACCACCTGCGCGAGGTCGGCCACCAGCAGGACTTGAAGATGCTGCATTTCCACATCGGCTCTCAGATTACGAACATCAAACGGATCAAAGCTGCTGTCAAAGAGGCGGCGCGCGTGTTCTGCAAGGTGAATAAGATGGGGTTCAACGTCCAGTACCTGAATGTGGGGGGGGGACTGGGCGTGGACTACGACGGCAGCCGCACCGCCTCGGAATGCAGTGTCAATTACACGATTCAGGAATTTGCGAACGACGTCATTTACACCGTGCGGGAGGTGTGTCAGAGCGAGAATGTGCCCGAGCCGATCGTGGTCACCGAGAGCGGGCGCGCCGTTGTCGCCTACCATTCCATGCTGATCACCGACGTGAGACAGGCCGTTTCCCCGGGGGCCAGTGCCGCCGCGCTGATCGAAATGGCGAATGGCACCAAATCGGAGCCGGTTCGCGAATTGGTCGATCTGGCGCGCGACATCAATGCCAAGAATTTCATGGAGTATTACCACGATGCCCTGGCACACCGCGAGGAATTCATCGCCCTGTTTGACCTGGGCTTTCTCGACCTCGAAGAAAAGGCCAAGGGCGAACAGCTCTTCTGGGACATCTGCCGGAAGGCCGTGAAGTTTTCCAAATCGATGAAAGATCGTCCAGAAGAGTTTGAAGACCTGGAAAAGTTGCTTTCGTCAAAGTACATCTGTAATTTCTCGCTCTTCCAGTCCGCCATCGACATCTGGGCGCTGGACCAACTGGTCCCGATCATGCCCATCCATCGGCTCAACGAGATCCCCACCGAATACGGGACGCTGTGCGACGTCACCTGTGATTCCGACGGGAGCATCGATAAGTTTGTCGATGTGCGGGACACGAAGGAATCCCTCGAACTGCACTCCCTCAATGGCACCCCCTATTACATCGCCCTGCTGCTGGTGGGGGCCTACCAGGAAGCCATCGGGGATCTGCATAATCTGTTCGGCGCAGTCAACGAGGTGAGCGTGGTGGTGGACGAAAACGGGCGGTTTCATTTCCGAAAAATCGTGCGGGGGGAAGTCGTCCGGCAGGTCCTGAGTTACATGGGCTACGATGTGGACACGCTGCTGCAATTGCTGGGGAACAGCGTGTCGCGACTGCGCCAGGAAGGGCTGCTCAAAGATGAGGACGAGCACGAACTGCTCGCCAACTATTCGCGTCTGCTGGACAGCTACACGTATCTATCTTAGTTCAAAGTTCGAAGTTCAAAGTTCAAAGTCCAAAGTCCGGAGACCAAAGTTCCGAGTTCAAAGTTCCAAGATCAAAGTTCCAAGTTCAAAGTCCAAAGTTAAAGGTCCTGATTCCACCCCATTCAATTCTGATTCCCGGCTTCTGGCCTCCGTCATTCGTCTTCTGATGTCCGACCTCCGACTTCTGACCTCTGACAACTGAGCGCCGAGAACTGACATCTGGGGCTCACGTATCAATCGTCAGAAGCAGGTACAGCCCGCCCAGTCCGAACAACAGGTTCGGAGACCATACCGCAATCATCGGATTCAGCTTGTTGAAGGAGCCCATCGCCTCGAAGAGTCCCGCCACCGCCCAGTAAACGATTCCGATTACGATCGACAACCCCACTCCGTACAGAGCCCCTCGCCGGCCCGTGGAGAAGGAGAACGGGATGGCGATCAAAACCATGATAAACGCCATGGCCGGATATGAGAATTTTCGATAGTACTGGACCATCAGCCGCACCACATCAAACCCGCTCTGTTGCAGTGATCCAATGTAATGCCACAGTTCTCGGGCGTTCATTTGTTCGCTCAATTTCACCACTTTGACAAAGTACTCGGGTTTCTCAGTCATCTCCGCAAAGGTGGTCACGCTGAACGTCCGATAAGGTTCAGGCGCACCCGCGGCAAAATCCCTCACCCAGCCGTCATCGTAAATCCAGCGGTCCGAGTACGCATCCCGGTAGGTCTGTCGGGCGAAGATGCGTCGCGTGATCTCAAAGGAGTGCGGATCGATCTCAAAAACAGAGAGCCCCGCAAAGACTTGCTTGTCCGGATCGTAGTAGTTGTAATTGTAAATCTGGAGGTGTGCATTCCCCGTCCCTACAATCCAATTCTGATTGGGACGGAGAAACGTCTGCGGAGGCCTGCCCTTGATGATGTTCCGGTACATGTCCTGGCGCTGATTGGATCCGGGCAGCACGAAGTCCTGCAGTACAAACATACCGACGCTGATCACGGCCGCGCTGAAAAGCAGCGACAGGGAAAGGCGGTAGAGACTTAAACCCGAGGCCTTCATGGCGGTGATCTGATTGGTCTTGGTCAACAACCCAAAATTCACAAGAGTGGCCACCAGGATCGCGAGGGGGGTCAGCGTGTAGACAATCTGAGGAGTTAGGAAGACAAAGTAATAGATGGTGGTCAGCGGAGAGATATCATTTCTCACGATGTCCGAGATGAGCTCAAACAGGGTGACAATGATAAAGATGATGATGAAAGCAGCCAGGGAGAGCAGGAGGTAGGCGAAGAATCCCCGCAGAATGTATTCGTCCAGGATATGAGGAGAGATCAAGCGCAATAGAGAGATGACCTTCCCGGACGGCTGCGCGGTGGAGGACTCGGTATTATTCAACTGGGCGGCCCTTCTCATCCCCCGGGCATCCAGAAAGGCGGGGCGTGAAATCCTGAACAGGGACCGCTCATGAAGAAAGATAAGAACGCCCGCAAAGAACAGGAAGATCAGGTTGGTTCCCCAGATCCCCACAAAAGGTGAAAGCCGGCCATCCTCGGCAAACCGGGATCCACTGACAAACAAGAGATAATAGGCGCTGATGACCAACAGGCTCAGGACGAACCCATAGGACTTGCCGCCTTTCCGGGAGGAGATCCCCAAGGGGATCCCGAGCAGGGCGAGCACGATGCAGGAACAGGGAAGGGCGAACCGCCGGTACAATTCGATACGGAAAGACCGGGAAGCGATCGGCTTCCTCGTTTCGTTCAGGAGTTCCCAGTTCGTATATTCGCTCAGCGACCGCCGGGTTGCCTGCGCCCCTTTCGCGACGATCGGAGGCAGGGGAATTTCGCTGTGCGTGAAGTGAATCATGGAGTACTCGCTGGGTCTCTGAGGCGCAAGCAGGTGGGTTCCTCCTTCTTCCAAGTACAACTGGAGTCGATCCTTGGGGCGGTCAACAATCAACATTCCCTTCTGCGCCAACGTGATCTTGGGCTCATCCGCTTTGGAAACGTCGACCAGGAAGATCCCGTTCCAGCGATCCCCACTGATATCCTGAACGTAAAGAATCAAATTCGGGAACCGTCCATCAAAGACGCGGGGGCTGATCTCGGTGCCGATCTGGGAGCGGGCGAGTTGGGTCAGGACCGACTGCTTCATGCGGTTCACTCGGGGCACAATCTCGAGGGAAAGTCCCAGATTGAGCCCGGCGGCAAGGAACGCCAGAAGGAGAACCGGCCTCACAAACGCCGCGATGGATTGGCCGCTGGCACGAAGCGCGACCACTTCGCCATCCGCCGAGAGCCGTCCCAGCCCCACCAGGATACCGAGTAGCCCCGCCATGGGAATAGCAAAGAGAAAGATGTTGGGGAGCAACAGCAGGCAGAGCTTCCCGATCAGTGCCGGTGAGGCCGTGCTGCTGACCACCATCTCCAGCAATTTTCCCATGTCCCGGACGAAGAGGATGAAAGTAAAGACGAGCAACCCGAGGAGGGTGGGGGAGAGAATTTCACGAAAGATTGCGCGTGATATAATTCGCATGCTTCAAAATCTCGTGGCGAACGACCTCATCAATTTACCATATATTTTTTTATGCCCGAAAAAATTAAATTGGCCCTGCTCTGGCACATGCATCAACCATTTTACAAGGATTCCCTCCGGGGACTGCTGGAAATGCCCTGGGTGCGCTTGCACGCCCTGAAGGACTATTGGGGGATGGTCGCCATGCTCGATGACTTTCCCCGCGCCCGAATGACCTTCAATGTGGTCCCTTCACTTCTCTCCCAGATCGAGGACTTTCTTGCCCATCCGGAGGTCGATCCGCTTTTCACGCTCGCCTTCCAGCCCGTGTCCTCTCTGACCGACGATCAGAAGCTCTCGATGCTGGAGAACTTCTTTCAAGCCAATTATGAACATCAGATTGCCCGCTTTCCAAGGTTCGAAGAGCTGTTCCAACGCGCCCATCAATCCCCCGGTCCGCCCTCCAGCGCAAGACTCCGACAATTCGGGGCGCAGGATCTTCTTGATTTGCAGGTTCTCTCCCAGTTGTGCTGGTTTGATGAGATCTACCTCACCCGAGATCCGGTGACCCGCTCGCTGGTTGAAAAAGGGCGACGATTTTCCGATGAGGACAAAGCCAGACTCCGGGACAGGGAGGTGGAGATATTATCTCACCTTGTCCCAATCTATCGGCAGGCGGCAGAGCGGGGGCAGGTCGAACTCTCAACCACGCCCTTCTTCCATCCCATCCTCCCCTTGCTCTGTGATTCGTCGATTGCCAGTCAATCGCAACCTCGCTCTCCCTTCCCGGCGCAACCCTTCCGGTATCCTCAGGATGCTGCTTTGCAGTTGAATCGCGCCGTGGAGCAACATCAAAGGCTTTTCGGCCAGGTCCCCTCCGGGGTCTGGCCTTCCGAAGGTTCGGTCTCCAACGCCGCTCTCGATGTGATCTCCGACGCCGGGTTTCTGTGGACCGCGACCGACGAGGGGATCCTGGCTCGCAGCCTGGGGCTGGCGTTTCATCGGGCCCCCAGCGGGGAAATCCACCACTCGGAGATGTTGCACGCCCCCTACCGATATCGCAATACCTCGTTGCACATCTTCTTCCGCGATCGGGAACTCTCCGATGCCATCGGCTTCCACTATTCAAGGATGCCGGCGGGAGACGCCGCAGAGAATTTCGTGCATCGCGTCAAGTCTTCAGTCAAACTTTCCAGAGAATCTGCACCCTGCGTCTCCGTCATCCTTGATGGCGAGAACGCATGGGATTACTTCCCCGAGAACGGCCGTCCCTTTTTGAAGGCTCTTTACCAGCGCTTGACTGAGGACCCCGGCCTCGAGATGGTGACTTTCTCCGAAGCCTGCGCCCAATTGAGCACCCATGAGCGAAGATTGGAGAATATCTGGCCCGGTTCCTGGATTAACTCCGATTTTTCGATCTGGATCGGGGACCCTGAGGACAACCGCGCCTGGGAACTTCTTTCCGAGACCCGTGAGGCGATGGAGATCTTCACGAAAACCCATCCCGATTTTGCAGGCAGCCCCCGCGGAAAGGCAGCATGGGAATCGCTGCTCGCAGCGGAAGGGAGTGACTGGTGCTGGTGGTACGGACCCGAACACTCCACGGTCAACGATTTTCGCTTTGATCGGTTGTTCCGTTCCCACCTCATTAACTGTTACCAGCAGATGGGACTGAGCATCCCCGGAAGCCTGGCGCAACCGTTGAAACGACAGATCCCGAAGCGCCTTCACATTCTTCCGTTGGGGAGGGTACATCCCTCCATCGATGGCCGGGTCTCCAGTTATTTCGAATGGATGGGGGCGGGATCGATCGAGGAATCCCAGAGCACCATGCATCAGGGTCGAAAAAGTTTTGAACGGCTCCTATACGGATGGGATGAAGAAAATGTTTTTATAAGGATTGATCTGCCGGAGCCACTCCTCGAGAGTCATCCAGCCGTTGATGTAAGGCTCTATTTCGATGCTGACACCTGCCTGGTCTTCAAGGATGCCGCAGCGAAACACGTTGCCCTTTCGGTGCTCCTCCGGGAGGAAAAAGTACCGGCGGAGCGGGCTGTTGACCGTGCGGACGCGGAACCGGCCTTCGATAGAATGTTCGAAGCCCGCATTCGGAAGTCCCTGTGGCCTGCTCAACCCGGCGGTGCGCTCTCGTTTTACGTCCTTTTGGAGATTGGCGGCGTTCCCGTTGAACGCATTCCCATGCATGGGAACCTGAGGGTCGACGACACCTCATTTGAATGAGCGTCACGAATCGTCCTGTCCATAAAACGGCCCTTAAAGGGACCGCCATTCTCACATCACCCTCTTACCCACGGCCCCGCCAGCCCGCTTTGAGAATTCATCCCCAAGAAAATTCTTCGCGGGAAGCCGAGGCGGGTCCCGCCGAAACTGAGCGGTAGCCGGCGGTCACCGCCCCGACGCCCCTCGCTGAGGGCTGGGCGGCCTGGGCACCGTAACCGGACTCAAATCACCTTCCTTGTCAACGGCCCGTACTCCAAAGATCAAATTGTCCTTTGACAGGCCCTTCAAGGTGAACTCCGTGACGTTGCCGACATACAGTTCATGTTGCCAATCCGGCGCCGTGGTATCCCTCCAAACCAGCGCATAACCGGCGACGTTCGATTCAGGATTGGGAGACCAATGGATGAGGGTGTCGTAGGCTTGGCGCGCCGAGCCGAACCGGACATTCTCGGGCGCTGCGGGAGCCAAGGCCAGTGAGGCCAGCGAGGCGGCATTGAGCCGGGCGACCTGGGCGATATACCCCGGTGAGACAAACCCGGGCAAATCGCCATACTGGACGCCCCCTTCAGTTCGTGGGGTTTGATGTTGGTGTCTGAAATCCTCGTGTAGTTCGGAAAACCGAACGGCCGCGAACCCGTTTTCATTGAACGCCGTATGGTCGCCCCCGCGTCCATATCGGTCCCGACGGAAGACCATCAGGACCTTGAAATCAGGCACGTATTTGACGGCGGTCTCTTCAATGTAGCGCGCCAGCTGTCGCGAGGGTGAATCATCTTCGCCCCCGATGGCCTCACGCAACCGCTTGTCTGCCTCAGTTTCGTTGACCGGCACCCCTTCGGAAAACACCCTCACGATCTGATTATTAATCTCTTCGCCACCTCCCTGAATGTTGCCCACGATGTCGTCGTTGAGCATCGCCGCGATGTTCCATTTCTTTTCTTTTGCCGCTCGGGCCCAGTGCGTGGACCCGATCAACCCCTGCTCCTCGCCCGCGACGCAGAGGAAGACCACCGTCGCATCGAACTGATACTTGCTCATGACTCGTGCCAGCTCCATCGAGACGGCGGTGCCGCTGGCATCATCATCGGCTCCGGGGGCGTCGCACTTGGTGTCCATCATTTGTGTGCACATGGAATCATAATGCCCGCTCACCACATAGATTCGGGCGGCGGAATCCGGCCGTGAACCCGGCAAGGTCGCAACCACGTTCACGATCTCGGTGGGTTTGGGGACGCGGGACCGGTAGCGGGGCTCAATGTCCTTGGGATCAGTGATGAAGGAGTCGAATTCGACCTTGAGCCGCCCACCACTGTCCTTGGAATACTTTTCCAATTCGTTTTTAATCCATCGACGGGCCGCTCCGATCCCGCGGTCCTCAGGGGCCGTTTCGGAGAGCGTGTGCCGGGTCCCAAAGCTCACCAGCTTGTCGAGGATCTGCTGGATGTTCTGCGGCGAAATTTCCTGGACGATCTTTTCAACTTCCGGGTTGCGGGCAGGGAGCGGTTGGCCGGAACAAGGGATGACCCAACTCATCGAGACAAGCAAAATCACAATGGCGCCGAAACGGATTCGCATAAACACTCCTGGCGATTGGAATAGATTCCCGTGATAAAATAATGGCATGGGTAAAGGACGATTCGTCAATCAAAAGCTGGGGAAGCGCGTCCACCGCGGCATTGGACAGCACTTCGGGAAGTCCCAAACCAAGGGCTTTCCGGATAAGATGTCTCAACGCCGGGACCAAGTAAATCTTCGCGGAAGCTGCTCCCCCGAAGCCGCAAGGCTTGGGAAGAAGACTTTCCCGCAAGGGTCCTGAGGGGTGCTCGAAGCCACTTCCTCGGGGCCGCCGCTTGAAGATCACGCTCGATTCCCCGCGAAAATTTCGCCTCTCTCCGCCCCTGGCTGATTCAGGGAAACGCAGGAGATCGCTCCCTGGAGGATCTTCACTCAGGGCCTTGACGTCACTTTTCCGTAGACCAGTTTACCCCCCAGGAAGGTCTTCTCAACTTCCGTTCGCAAAATCAATTGAGGTTCAATTTTCATAATATCATGGCTTAGAACCACCAGGTCAGCGAGCTTCCCTTCCTCAATGGATCCCTTCAGTTTTTCCTCAAACGCCGCGTAGGCTGCGTCCAAGGTGAAGGATCGAAGCGCCTCTTCACGGGTCAACCGCTCCTGGGCAAACCAGCCGGCCGTCGGCCACCCGCTTTGGTCCTGGCGCGTGATCGCCGCATAAAATCCCCACAGCGGGTTGGGGTCTTCCACCGGGAAGTCGGATCCGGCCGCAATGCGAACCCCGGTCTTCAGAAGCGAGCGCCAGGCATAGGCTCCCTTGATCCGTTCCGCTCCCACGCGCTGCTCGGCCCATCGCATGTCACTGGTGCAATGGGTGGGCTGCATCGAGGGGATGACATGCAATAGCGCCAAGCGGGGGATATCGCTCATGGCCAGGATCTGGGCATGCTCATCGCGCAAGCGCAACTCTTTCACTTTCGGGTTTTCCTTTTCGAGGCTTTCCACGATATCAAGCCAGATGCGGTTGGCACGGTCGCCAATGGCATGCGTGTTGACCTGGAAGCCCCCATCCGTGGCCTTCTTGGCCCAGGCATAAATGGCCTCTTGGGGTGTAACCATCAGCCCGGTATTCTTGGGATCGTCACTGTACGGCTCCAGCATCGCGGCTCCCCTGGATCCGAGCGCGCCGTCCGCTATAATCTTGATGGATCGGACCGTCAGTCGATTTCCACCATATCCAATGAGAGGTCCCGTCTTCAGGTAGGCATCCAGTGTCATGGCTGCCGGCGAGTTGGCGGGACTACCCGTCGCCATGATCATGGCATAGATGCGGAAGTCGAATCGGCGCTCGTCAACCAGGTCCTTGTAAATTTCGATCGTCTCCCTGCCCACCCCCGCATCGTGGACCTCGGTCAACCCATCCGCGAGGCACTTCTGGATTGCGAGCAGGGCAGCCCTCTTGATCTGGTCGCGCGTAAGGGGCGGAATATGACGTCCGATGAGGGACATGGCATTGTCCACAAAGACTCCCGTGGGCTCGCCGGATTTCTCATCATGGACGATCCTGCCCCCGGGCGGGTCCGGAGTTTGGCGGGTAATCCCAGCTATTTCCATTGCCCGGGCATTGGCAAGCCCCGCATGGCCATCCACGCGGGTCAGCCAGACCGGATTTTCGGGTGAAACGGCGCTCAGTTCCCGATGGTGGGGAAAATCTTTGACAGGCCATCGGGTCTGATCCCAACCGCGCCCCTGCACCCATTCGCCGCGGGGACTCTCGGCGACCTTCTGTTTTACCATCCCGACGACCTCTTCGAAGCTGCGGGTTTCCACGAAGCTTAATCGCTGTAAACTTTCTCCGAGTCCAATGAAATGACCGTGCGCGTCAATAAAGCCCGGTACCACCGTTTTGCCGTCGAGATCTACCACCTCGGTCTTTGGACCCCTGAACCGTCCTGCCCCTTCGTTCGTCCCCACATATCGTATTTTGTCCCCAAGAATCGCGATGGCCTGTCCGTGCGGGTTCCGTGGATTCATGGTGTAAATGTTCCCGTTCAGCAACACCGTGTCCGCGGGTTCACTCCCCGCACCTGGCGAGCCCTTCATTCCGGGTTGGGCACGTAAAACCTGATGCAGGATGAACGCTGCGAATAGAAGAATCACCAGAACCGGGAGAACTTTTCGTGCCTTCATAGCCAGATCCTCTGGGTGTCGACTTTTTGAAGGTAGAACATTGAACAGCAAATTGCAGGGCCAGCCGGCGCTGAACTGAAACCCCCGAGGATCGGACATCTCGGGGTCCGGGACCTATACTGAAACCACTTCCTGAGGCCAGCCCCGATTCTATCTCTCCCGAGACCCAGATTCTAGCAATTAGTTTCCATCCTTTTATCCAGAATGGAAGTGGCGCCTGCCGCAGGGCCACTGTCCTGCGCCCGTTTCCCTGAAGATGTCCGAGCTGAGTCCCTTCGGGTTAAGACAGAGGATTGACCCGGATCAATCCAGACGTGGCCCCTCGCAGAAACTATTAAGGCCTAAATCTTGAGAAGCCGATAAGTTAATGGAACTCCTGTTGGGGGTTCCGGACTTGAGTTTGATCGGTTCCTCTTCGGCCTGATGAAAATATCAAAGATGGCATGAGTGACACAAATTGGGGCGGAGACAACGCCCGGCATTGCTTCAAAGGGGTGGAAGAGGGCACTCTGAAACCATGCGGGTGTGTATCGTCCCGCCTGAACTCTGCGATCGGAAGTGCAATTGTCCTGGTTCGAATCCCATTGACCTTAAGCCGAGAGGGAGCCAGGAATGAATGCCTACCCGGGAGGTACTAGAAGACCATTGCATCGAAAGTCATCCTTATGAGACGAAGCTTCGGGATCATCGCTTTGACCATGGCTGCCTTGCTGGCGGTTACCCTTCTCGCATTTCACCTTCACCAGCGAAGCAAAGATGAGGTGGTGTCAGGCTTTCAGGACCAGCAACTCCTCATGGCCCGGCATGTGGCAAATCAGATCGCCTCCTATCTGCGCGACCGCTCACAGCGGGTTCGACTCCTTGCCACCCTCGCCTCCGCGCAGCCGCTGGAGTTGGACCACCTGACCAAAGACATCGACAATTACTTTCAGTATGTGAAAAACAAGAGTGTCAAGGCCATCACGGTCTATGATGATGCCGGAAAGATTGTCTACTCAACCTCGAAAAGCTTCGTCGGCGAGAAGGATGCCCCGGCTGATCTTCTGGCCTGGGCCGGGAAACCCGAGAACCGGGGAAAGGTCTACTTATCCCCGATTGTGGTCCCCGCCGCTGCGGGTGAAAGACTTCCCACCTATGCCCTGCTTCTTTTTGAGCCCGTCCGATTTAACCCTGGACTCCCGAATGACCCCGGGGGCAGCCCAAGGCCCGCTGGTGGGATTTCGCTCATCGTGGATATGAATGAGCTTCTGAGCGGTCAATTGGCCCTTGTCAGCCCCAAGAAGAAGGCGCCGCAGGCCTGGGTTATTGATGAAAACGGGACTCTCTTGTTTCACTCCGAGCATCCTGAAATGGTCTTGAGGAGCATACGCCGCAGGGAGAGTGAGTGCGTTCAATGTCACATCTCCATGAACTATGTCGAGAAGATCCTCAGAGAGAAGCAAGGCATCGTCGACTATGCCGTCAGCAATTCCTCCAAGAAGCTGGCCGCTTTTGCCCCGATTGAGTTTGAAGAAGCCAAATGGGTCGTGGTTGTCAATGCACCCTATGATGACGTGACCGCATTCGTCAGAAGGAGTTTTCGCGACACGTTAATGCTTCTGGCAGTGACCGTTCTTGCCCTGGTGACCGGCTCCTCCTTCGTTTACCGGGACTATCGCTCGAGGATCCGGGCCGAAGAGGACGCCCTGCAATGGAGGGAAAAACGGGCCCTGGAGGAAAAGGCACGGGAATCGGAAGAACGTTATCGGCGCCTTGTCGAACTCTCTCCGGATGCCATTTTCATTCAGTGCGATGGGAAAATTGTCTACACCAACCCGGCTGGGGTGAGGCTCGTGGGAGCAACCGATGCGGAACAACTCCTGGAAAAATCTGTTCTGGACATGATCCACCCCGATTTCCGGGGAGTCGTCCAGAAACGCATCGAGAGGTTAAAGGAGGGGGAGGATCTCCCGGCCCTGGAAGAAAAACATCTCCGGCTCGATGGGAGTTCAATCGAGGTGGAGGTGGTCGCGACGCCATTCACCTACCACGATAAACCTGCTGCCCAGGTCATCGTGCGGGACATCACCGAGCGCAAACGAGCCGACTTGTTGTTGAGGAAGAGTGAAGAACATTTTCGATCCCTGATCGAGAATGCCTCCGATCTGATTTTTGTCCTGAACGCAGACCGGACGATCCGTTACGTCAGTCCCTCGATCGAACGCGTGCTGGGATACAAGCCCGAGGTCTATACCGGCCGGGATGTCCTTCAATTTGTGGACCCGAGCGACATCACGCGCATAGTGAGTTTCCTTTCTCGGTCGATCAAACAGCCGGGTGAAGTCTATGTGGTTGAACATCGGATCCGACACCGGGACGGAACCTGGCGTTACTTCGAATCCTCGGGAAGGACTCACCAGGATCCTGAACGGGGGTTGACTGCGGTGGTCAATTCCCATGACATTACGGACCGGAAGCTGGCCCAGGAGGCGGTACGACAGAGTGAGGAGAGGTACCGGGGACTCTTTGAGACCATGCTCGAGGGATTCGCCTTGCACGAGATCATCTGTGACGAGAGCGGGAAACCCTTCGATTATCGATTTCTTGAAGTGAATTCGGCTTTTGAATCAATGACCGGCCTCAAATCAGCGCATCTCGTCGGGAAGACCGTACGACAAGTCCTTCCGGAGATTGAAGACTTCTGGGTCGATACCTACGGAAAGGTCGCGCTGACAGGTGAACCCGTTCAGTTTGAGAATTATTCTGTGCCCTTGAAGAAACACTTCGAAGTCGCGGCCTATAGTCCGAACCGGGGACAGTTTGCCTCCATCCTCATGGACATCACCGAGCGCAAACGGGCCGAAGAAGCGATCTTGAAACGGAGCCGGCAACTGCAGATTCTTTCGCGGGCCACCCAGGAGGTGAATGCGGTGTTGGAGGTCCCTGTCATTATGCGCAGCCTGGTTGCGTCCGCCATGGAGTTGGTCGGTGCAACGGCTGGAGCGGCGGGGCTCATGGACGGGGGAAGACTGGCCTTCACCGAATACAACAACAGGGGAAACCTTCTTCCAATTGAATTCCACTTTGAGCCCGGCAGCGGCGTCCCCGGCTGGGTCCTGGAAACGAGAAAGCCCTATATCGCCAACGATGCGGCACACGATCCCAAAGTCCTCCCCGAAGTCCAAAAGGCCCTGGGGTTTTACAATCTCGTCAATGTTCCCATCTTCAATCGGCGAGGGGAACTCCTGGGGGTATTTGAGATTCACAACTCCCAGGGGCGCGTCGGGTTTGATGAAAATGATGTGGAGCTGCTCCAGGGGCTGGCCGCAAGTGCTGCGGGAGCACTCGAAAATGCGCAAACCTTGATTGAGCGCACACTGGCAGAGATGGAAACCGCGCGGCAGAAGACCCTCTTCCAACAGCTATTTGAAAACGCGCCGGCAGCCATCGCCTTGTTGGATGACCACGACCAGATCCTCCAGGTGAACAAAGGGTTCGAAACCATGTTCCAGTTTTCTGCCCATGAAGTCCTCGGAAAGCACATCAACGAGACGGTGGTTTCTGAGGAATTCTCCGAGGAAGCTTCTCTATTATCTTCGAGAGTCCTTCACGGAGAGGCGGTTGAAATGCAATCGACGAGGCGCCGAAAGGACAGCTCTCTCATCCCCGTCCAAATCTACGGGGTCCCCATCGTGATCAACCAGAGGCAGACGGGTATCTACGGCATGTATGTCGACCTGAGTGAATCGAAGCGCATGGAGGAGCAGTTTCGGCAGGCGCAGAAAATGGAGGCCGTCGGCCGACTGGCCGGGGGCGTGGCCCACGATTTCAATAACCTGCTCACGGCGATCATGGGATACTCCGAGTTGCTGCTGATCCGTCTCGACGGATCGGATCCCATGCGGAAAAATGTGGAGGAGATCAGGAAAGCCGGGGAACGAGCGGCATCATTGACCCGCCAACTGCTCACCTTCAGCCGAAAGCAGGTCCTTCAACCTCAGGTCATCGACCTGAACATTGTCGTTTCCGGAATGGAAAAACTGGTCCGCCGCCTCATCGGAGAAGACATCGATTTGCGGCTGGGACTTCAGTCGCCCCTGGGTAGTGTCAAAGCGGATCCCGGGCAACTCGAGCAGGTCATCTTGAATCTTGTGGTCAATTCGCGCGATGCCATGCCTCGCGGAGGTAAGCTGACGATCGAAACAAAAAGTGTCGCCCTGGGCGACGACTACATCTGGAAGTACCCCGGGGCCAAGGCGGGGAGTTACGTGATGCTGGCGGTAAGCGATACCGGATCCGGGATGAGCGCCGAGGTGCAATCCCATCTCTTCGAGCCGTTTTTCACTACAAAGGAAAAAGGGAAGGGAACCGGACTGGGGCTTTCGACCGTTTATGGCATCGTCAAACAGAGTAACGGCAATATCAGCGTTTACAGCGAAGGGGGGCGGGGGACGACCTTCAAAGTCTACCTACCCCTTGTGGATGCTCTCGCGGCCGAGGCCAAACCTCCTGTTGAACCCGAAGAGGGGGGGGCGGGGTCGGAAACCATCCTCCTGGTGGAGGATGAGCAAGCGATCCGGGGATTGATGCGGACCATGCTCAAGATGAAAGGCTATACTGTTCTCGAAGCATCGGATGGGGTAGAAGCGCTCAGTTTATTCAGAGGGAATGAGGACCGCATCGATCTGGTGATCACCGACGTGGTGATGCCGAGAATGAGCGGCCGGGAGCTGGCTTCGCGGATCGCCACCGACCGGCCCAGAACCAAGGTGCTCTTCATGTCAGGGTACAGTGAAGAGGCCGTGCTGTACCAAGGGATCTTTCAGTCGGGGACTGCGTTCCTCCAGAAGCCGTTCTCGCCTGATTCGCTGACCCGGAAAGTCCGCGAAGTCCTCGACCACTGATCCGCAGACGCCGGGATGCGTGGTCCAGGATTGCAATTCTCACCCGGCGTCAAACACCATCCCTCAACCGGGGCGGGCAGCCGGCCTGCTTCCTGGGCAGTCGAATCCCGGATCAGCGGGAATCATCCGGCCCTGCAAAATTCACAATTCATCTTGAATCCCCTCTGCTGGACCCGCTCAAATCGCGCTCCTGAAAGTCCATTGCTTCAGACTCACCCAGGATATAGAATCCCTCTGCTGGAATCCTTTCATGTCGTCTCAATCCGGTCTCCCCAAGGGAGGGAAAATTCATGGATTCAGAAGCGAAGAAGAAAGTCCTGCGGATGATTAACTATGGAATGTACATCCTCTCGTCCCGCGCAGATACACATCTCGCCGCTGCCACCGTCAACTGGTTATCCCAGGCTTCCTTTACCCCGCCTTTGGTCATGGTAGGGCTCAAAGTGGACAGCGACACTTTTGCCACCGTGAAAAGGTCGAGGCACTTTGTGGTGAACATTTTGGGAAAGAACCAAAAGGAATTGGCACAGGACTTTTTCAAAGCGAGTTCCGTTGAGGGAACCAAAATCAACGGCCATGAATATGAAAATGGGAAAACGGGCGGGGCCCTGCTGAAGGAAACTCCCGCGTCCTTCGAATGCAAGGTCACGGACATCGTCGAACGCGGCGATCATGCGGTCGTCCTGGGTGAAGTCCTTGAAGTGAATATCAACCGCGAGGATACACCTTTATTCATGCGCGAGACCGGTTGGTTCTACGGCGGATAGGCCACATTAAGCCCACACGAACCGCGGCGAGAGTGGCTTCCACATCGAAATCCGGGTTGATTTCCTATGAGCAGCCAAGCAGACCGATTTCACCTCGCCACGGAGCTTTGGCAACAGGCGTACGAGTTCCAGAAAAATGGTGACTTCGAGGAAGCGATCCGGCTCTATAAGGAATCGATCGAGGTGCTTCCAACCGCGGAGGCGCACACCTTCCTGGGGTGGACCTACAGCCTCCTGGGGAGACTTGATGAGGCTATTGAAGAGTGCCACAAGGCCATTCAAGTGGATGCAGAATTCGGGAACCCTTACAATGATATTGGAGCCTATTTGCTTCAGTTGGGCAAACCGGATGAGGCGATCCCCTGGTTGGAACAGGCGACCGAGGCGCGAAGATATGAAAGCTATTGCTTTCCCCATATGAACCTGGGGCGCATTTACGAAATGAAGGGCCAATGGAAGAGGGCCCTTTCAGAATTTCAGAAGGCGGTTGAATGCCGGCCTGACTATGAGGAGGCAATTCACGCTCTCCGCCGCCTGCAAGCGCGGATGAACTGAATCCTTGTCCCCCTGATGCTGACGGCGACACGCGGTTGAACCGGTTACCACCATCGAACCGTGGCTCATCGAAAACCAAACGTCAAAATTGGAATTGCCGGATGGAGCTACCCTGACTGGGAACACGTCGTCTATCCTTCGGGTGGTGGTCGGGGCAAGCTGCGTTTCGTGGCGCAGTTTTTCCCGGCCATTGAAATTAATTCGACTTTCTACCGAATCCCTTCAACACGGGTCGTCGAAGGATGGTGTGCCGAGGTGAGTTCCGTGGAGGAATTCACCTTCACTGTGAAGCTTCTCCAGGACTTTACGCACGGGAAGAGCAGGACGGACGTCAAAGGACCCGACTTTGCCCGCAACGTCTCTTCCTTCAAACAAGCCCTCCAACCGATTCAGCGGAGTGGCCGGCTGGGTTCAGTGCTGATTCAATTCCCGTATTCTTTTCATCTCGATTCCAAGAACCTCGATTATCTCAAACAGTTATTCACGGCGTTTGAAGGGGATCCCCTGGTGGTGGAGGTGCGTCATCGGTCTTTTCTCAATGAGGAGTTCTTCGATTTTCTTCGCCGCTGCCAGGTCGGCTTTGTGAACCTTGATCAGCCCCCGGTCTCGTATTCCATCGGCCCCACCGCTGAGATCACCGGCCCGGTGGCTTATGTCCGTTTCCATGGCAGGAATTCGGCCGCCTGGTTTGATGAGAAGGCTACTCGGAACGAGCGCTATGATTATTGTTACTCCGGTCAAGAGCTGCACGAATGGGTGGACCGAGTGGAACAACTTTCGAATGGCGCCCAGGTGGTCTACGTAATGTTCAATAACCATTTCCGCGGACAGGAAGTCGTCAATGCGCTGGAGTTTCTCCATTTATGGTCCAGGAAGCCGGTCCCCGTCCCCGCCCCGCTGAAGCGGGTCTATCCCCGATTGAAGGAGATTGCCTCAGAATCCTCACTGCAGTCGCCGGATGCGGGGAACACGCTGCCCCTGTTCCCAGAAGAGTGATTGTGTTTCTCCCGGGCCGGGGAGCCTCCCCGTCCGAGCTCGAAAATCTTTGCCGTCCCCGCCGTGTCCTGTATAATCGCCGAGGCGCAACGAAGTCCAGCGCAAACCACGTTCAATGAGGTGGAGTATCCCTCCACTCGGCGTCTCCATGACCCAAACCAAGTTTGAGGAGTTCGTGCAAATCATGGCTAGGCTTCGCGGCGAAGGGGGATGCCCCTGGGACCGGGAGCAGACCTATGAAACTTTAAAAAACTTCCTGATCGAGGAGACCTACGAAGCGGTCGAAGCCATCGAAGACAAGAACCCCGCCGCTCTTTGTGAGGAACTCGGGGATGTCCTTTTGGAAGTGGTGTTCCTGGCGCAAATCGCGCGGGAAGAAAATCACTTCACCATTGACGACGTCATCAAAGCCATCAGCACCAAGATGGTGCGGCGCCATCCCCATGTTTTTGGAGACACGCAAGTCGCCGATTCTCGCGAGGTCCTGAAAAACTGGGAGGAGATGAAGCGGGCGGAGCGGGCCGAAAAGCGTGGGGACAGAGTCGAAGAGATGCAGCCTCCATCAATTCTCGATGGGGTGACGCGCCGCATTCCGGCTGTCCTTGAAGCCAGCCAGCTCTCACAACGCGCCGCCCGGGTCGGGTTCGACTGGTCGCGGGCGGAGGAGATCCTCGACAAACTCCATGAGGAAATGGAAGAACTGCGTGAAGCGATGAGGGGTACCCCCCAGGCCCAGTCGGACGCCAGGGAGGAGCCTTGCGAGCTGTCCAGGGTCGAGGACGAAATCGGAGACATCATCTTTGTGGCCGTGAATCTAGCCCGTCACTTTAAGATTGATCCGGAATCTGCTCTAAAAAAGACAAATCAGAAATTTAGGAACAGGTTCCGTTACATTGAGAGCATGCTGGCGCGGACGAACAAGAGTTTCGAGCAAACAAACCTTGAGGAAATGGAGCGGTACTGGCAGGAGGCCAAGCGGGGGGAACCCAGCGCCGAATAACCCATGTCCGTCTCTCAAGCTAATCCCATTGCAAGCAAAATCGAAATCCGTCCACTCACCACCGTGGATGAATTCCGCCGGTGCGTCGATCTCCAGGTCTCCGTATGGGGATTTGACGAACTGGATGTGATGCCGCTCCGTTTCTTTGTCGTCGCCTCACACATTGGGGGACAGGTCTTTGGTGCATTCACCCCTCATAGGGAAATGATCGGGTTTCTATGTGCTCTTTCGGGCATGAAGGGGGACCTGCCGTTTATCCATTCCCACATGTTGGCAGTTGTCGCTGGATTCAGAAACCAGGGGGTGGCGAAGCGCCTGAAACTGGCACAGAGAGTGGATGCCCTTCAAAGGGGTTTTCGGCTCGTGGAATGGACATTCGATCCGTTGGAACTGAAGAACGCCTACTTCAATATTCAGAAACTCGGGGCCATCGTGCGTCACTACTCGCCGAATCATTATGGGATCACTTCAAGCCGGCTGCAGGCGGGGCTGCCGACTGACCGACTGATCGCAGAATGGTGGATACACAGCGACCGCGTCAAGAGGATCCTGGGAGAAGCCCCCGCAAGCACCGAGGCAGAACTCGCCGAAGGCCAGAGTCGTGTTGAGGTTCCGGCGGATGTAATCGATTGGAAATCCAAAGACGTGCCGCGAGCTGAAAAGATACAGGCCGAGATCCGCCAGCGCTTCCAGGATCATTTCAAAGACGGGTTCAATGTCACCGGATTCGAAAGAGGAAAAGAGCACAGCGCCTATATTCTCACCAAGAACTTTAAGATAGAGAACTAAATTGTAGAAATACATATAATTTACAAAATACAGGCTCATGAAAATCGATCGGATCGAACTTACTCAGGTTCACATCCCTCTGGTGCATTTCTTTGAAACCTCCTTCGGCCGCACCTACGATCGGACGATTGTGCTGGTAAGGTCATTCTCCGATGGGGAAGTCGGCTATGGCGAGGTCACGGCAGGTGAAACTCCCTTTTATAGTCATGAGACCGGGGACACCGCCTGGATTATCATCAAGAAATTTATCGTGCCCCTAGTGCTTCACCGCGATATTGCACATCCGCGCGAGGTCTCTCCGTTGTTCCAACCTATCCGGGGCCACAACATGGCGAAGGCCGCCATCGAGACTTCCATTTGGGATCTGTGGTCCCGTCTGAACCATCAACCGCTGCATGCTGTTATTGGTGGCAAGCGGGGGGAGATCGAATGCGGAGTTTCCATCGGGATTCAGGAAAGCGTACCCGCGTTGCTGAAAAAAATTGAGACTGAAATTGAAGCCGGCTACCGCAGGATTAAGATCAAGATCAAGCCGGGCTGGGATGTTGAGGTGGTCCGTGAGGTCCGAAGGCATTTTCCAAAGATCCCTCTTATGGGCGACGCCAACTCGGCATACTCCCTGTCGGATGTCAGTGTGTTCCAGCGGCTGGATGAATATGACCTGATGATGGTGGAACAACCCCTCCACTGGAACGACCTTATCGACCACGCAGAGTTGCAGCGGCAAATCCGGACGCCCATATGTCTGGATGAATCCATCCACGATGTCGATGATGCCCGCAAGGCGATCGGGATTGGGGCCTGCAAGATCATCAACATGAAGCTCGGCCGAGTCGGCGGTTACACGGAGGCAAAGAAAATCCATGATTTGGCGGAATCCAGAGGGATTCCGGTTTGGTGCGGGGGGATGCTCGAGTCCGGCATCGGGCGGGCGCATAATGTCGCCCTATCCACCCTCGCGAATTTTAAACTTCCCGGTGATGTTTCAGCCAGCAAGCGATATTGGAATCAGGACATCGTCGATCCGGAAGTTGAAGTGAATCCCCAAGGAAGGATCATAGTCCCAGGAGGCGTGGGGTTTGGTTACCAGCCGGTCTGGGAACGTGTGGAGAAGCTTTCGGATCGAACAGAATCCTTTGCCTGAGACAGTGATCCGCAGAGGGCGTCCCGGCCTCTCACTCTGAATGACAATTGAGATTTCAGCTCCCAAACCCTCGATTGAGCCGGTCCGCCGATGGACCCTTTACGTCTTGCTGGTTCTCATGGAGCTGTTTTGGAGTCTGCACTACGTCGCCAGCAAGTATGCTTTGCGCGAATTCGAGCCTTTCGTGCTGGCCTTCCTGAGGATTGGGGCCGCGACCCTGATCCTCGGCTTGATCTCAGCGGTTTCCCGAAGCGGAGGTGCCGCAAGGACGGTGAAGACTTCCCGACCGCGCAGTCTGTTTCTCCAGCTCGGGCTTTTTGGCACCGCTCTGAACCAACTTTTTTTTATTCTGGGATTATCTAAATCGCTGGCTTCTCATTCGGCATTGATAATCTCCCTCTCCCCGGTGTTTGTGCTTTTCATCGCCCGGTTGAAGGGAATGGAGCGTCTGGCCCGATTCCGGGTAGCCGGCATGGCCATTTCGATTCTCGGCGTGGTTGCTCTGAACCTCAAGCAGGGGTTTCATTTGCAAACTCAATATTTCCTGGGTGACCTCATCACCATGGCGGGAGTACTCTCTTTCTCTTATTATACGATCATCAGTAAGGATATCGCCCGGCACCATGGCTTGATCCGAGCGACCTTTGCCACCTATCTGGGAGGTGCGTTATTTCTGGTTCCCGCAGGTGTTTACGGGTGGCACCGTCAAATCTGGGGCATGATCAGTTGGCGGGGCATCGCCGCCCTTGGTTATATGGTTCTTTTCGGTTCGATTGTCGCCTACCTGATCTTCTTCTATGCCCTTCGACATGCCGAGGCCTCCCGGGTGGCGTCCTACGCCTATTTGCAGCCCGTGATGGCCAGCGCTTTCTCCATCTCTTTCCTGGGTGAAAGACTGACACTCAGTTTGGTGGCTGGAATTATCATCATCATGACAGGAGTTCTCATTGCAGAGCACGGGAGAGAAGTCTTCGACTGGCTGGTGTGACCGGGACTTGTTCCGTCGTTCTGAGGCAGGGGCAGCGTAATGAAAAGAATAGCGGTCATTGCGGGAGATGGGATCGGCATTGACGTGACGCGAGAGGCCGTCAAGGTGATTGAGGCGCTGAAGAGAGTTGGCGATCTCAAGATTGATTTGAAGGAGTTCGACTGGGGCGCCGACCGCTACCTCCGGGATGGAGTTTCCATGCCCCCGGGCGGGCTTGCCATGCTGAAGAATGAATTCGACGCCATCTTTGTTGGCGCCCTGGGCGATCCACGCATTCCCGATATGCGCCACGCCGCCGACATCCTGTTAGGCATTCGCTTTGGTCTCGATCTCTACGCCAATGTCCGGCCCGTCAAACTCATCAACCGTAAACTGACGCCTCTCAAGGGCCGCACCGAACAGGACATCCAGTTCACGGTCTTCCGGGAAAACACCGAAGGGGCCTATGTCGGCATGGGCGGCAACTTCAAAAAGGGAACGGCCGACGAGGTGGCCCTCCAGGAAGAACTTCACACCCGAAAGGGAGTCGAGCGGATTATTGTTTACGCCTTCGAATACGCCCGCAGAAGCCATCTCAAGAAGGTATGCATGAGTGACAAGTCCAATGTCATGCGGTATGGCCACGACCTGTGGCAACGGGTCTTCAAGGAGGTTTCGGAGCGCTATCCGGAGATCGAACCCTCTCATCTGTACGTGGATGCCCTTACCATGCAGATGGTCAAGAATCCCGGCCAGTTCGAAGTGATCGTGACCAACAACATGTTCGGAGACATCGTGACCGATCTCGGCGCTGCATTGCAAGGAGGCCTGGGGCTGGCTGCATCGGGAAACATCAACCCGGAAGTCACAAGCATGTTTGAACCTGTTCACGGGTCGGCCCCGAAATATGCCGGCAAGAACATCGCTAATCCGCTGGGCGCCATCCTGACCTCCGCCATGTTGCTCGCCCATCTGGGTTATGAAGCCGAGGCAAAACGAATTGAGGATGCGGTCAAGGACTCGATAGAACAGGATGTCACGACGACTGATCTGAACGGGAAGTACGGAACGCGCGAAGTGGGGGACTTTATCGCCGGCCGCGTGCTGGCCTCGCGGTAGGGAAGCGGCCGGCCGATTTCAGACCTTCCCTTACTTCTCAAGCCTGACCCAGGGAAGCTCAACCCCGCGCAAGGTCTGATAACGCAATTCCCAAAACGCGCTGACTTGACATAACACAAAGAGCGTCGTTCGGAGGCCCGGCAGGGACGACCTTCCTGTCGATTGCGGCATTGAATCTGCGCGGCGATCGATGGGGGGCCGCATTTTTCCTTGGCGGGATGACATTTGCAACTTTATAAATTCGGCTTCGTGTGATATTTTCGAGCGCGAGTGAATATTATCAACCAGCGTCGGCATGCCGACCGCCTATTATGCCTTTGACCCAAGCGGAAGCCATCGTTTTAAGGGACTACTCTCTTGCTGAGGCCGACCTCATCGCGACTCTGTTTACCCGTGAATTTGGAAAAATCCGTGCCGTGGCCAAATCCGCGCGTCGCCTTAAGAACAGGTTCTCGGGAAACCTTGAGCCGCTCTCTCACCTCCGAATCGAGTTCTACGAGCGCGAGAACCGCGATCTGGTCTATCTGAACCGGTGCGACCTGGAAGAGACTTTTTTTGACCTCCAGGCGGACTACGGGTTCCAGGTGGCGTGCGCCTACGTGGTGGAGATTATCGATGCCTTCCTGCCTGACCGGGAAGCGAACCCTAAGGTCTTCCGGCTGCTTCTCTCCATTCTGCAGTCGCGAAGAGAGGGGGTCGGGATTATCCCGCTCCTGGCCTACTTCAATTTCTGGATGCTTCGTCTGTCAGGACTTCTTCCCGTCCTGGATGTCTGTGTCCAATGTGGGACCCCCCTCAGTCAGCAGGGAGGCCGTCTGCTTCTCTCGGAACACAAGGTTTTTTGCCCGGACTGTAGAAGCTCCGGCGGGGCAGTGCTGACACCTGATTGCATCGCCTTGGCCCAGATTTTTGCCCGAGAATCCATTCGGCAGATCCTGGGAAGAAGGATCTTTGCGCTGGCATCGTTTGACAAGTTCAATTCAATTCTTGAACGGTTGGTTGTGGCTGCGGTGGAGAAGCCCATCAAAAGTATTGACTTATTGCATGATCTGAGAAGAAGCGCGGTGAACTCGCCGGACGCGACCGCTAGCAACATCCCCGTGCCATCATGAAGAAACTCACATTTCAAGAGATCATTTTCGAGCTGGAGAGGTTTTGGTCGCAGGAGGATTGCGTGATCCAGCAGCCGTACGATGTGGAGGTCGGGGCTGGAACGATGCATCCCGAGACCTTCTTCAGGGTGCTTGGTCCCTCCCCATATCGTGTTGCCTACGTCCAGCCCAGTCGGCGCCCTGCCGACGGCCGCTATGGGATCAACCCCAATCGCCTCGAAAAGCATTCTCAGTTCCAAGTGATTTTGAAGCCCCCGCCGGTCGACGTTCAGGATGTTTATTTGAAGAGCCTTGAAAAACTGGGGATTACCCTGCGCGAGCATGACATCAAGTTCGAAGAGGACAACTGGGAGGCGCCGACGCTGGGAGCCTGGGGGATGGGATGGCAAGTCATGCTGGACGGCCTGGAGATCACCCAATTTACCTACTTCCAGCAAAGCGGCGGGATCAATCTGAATCCCGCCTCAGTCGAACTTACCTACGGATTGGAAAGAATCGCGGCCTTTCTCATGAATGTGGATAGCGTCTTTGAAATCCAATGGGGGGCCGGAAAGACTTACGCCGACATCCGTCAAAGGGCGGAGCGTGAGTTTTCGATTTACAATTTTGAGTTGGCAGACATACCTACCCTTTACCAGATCTTCGACTCCTATGAGCGGGAAGCCAAACGATTACTTGGGCCTTCCGACCGCATTCCGAAGGGAGACATAGGAGACAGGATTCCACTTTTACAAGTATATGATTTTTGTTTGAAATGCTCGCACTTATTTAATGTTTTGGATGCAAGAGGCGCAGTGAGTGTGACTGAGCGCGTCTCCCTTATGTCCCGAGTGAGGGATCTGACCTGCCAGGTCGCCAGACTCTATTCCGAGGAGATCTCCGCTTGAACTCTGGAGCCGCTGAATTCTTGCTCGAGGTCGGTTGCGAAGAAATCCCTGCGAGATTTCTGACCGATCTGTCGCGGGAGCTCGCTCGGAAGCTCGGAGAACTCCTGGAGAAAGAGCGCATCACCGTGGGTGATGTGGGAATCCGCTCATTCTATACTCCCAGGCGGCTGGTCGTTGTGGTCCCCCAGATGGCAAAGCGACAAGCCGCACTAGAGGAGAGAGTCATCGGCCCACCCAAGAGCGTAGCGTTTGATTCGCAGGGCAGGGTCACCCAGGCGGCCGTCAGCTTTGCCAATAAAAATAGTGTAAAAGTTGAAGAGTTGGCTGTAGTCAGCACGGCCAAGGGTGATTACGTCTCGGCGAAGAGGATCCAAGGAGGGCTTGCCACCGAACAGATTTTGAAAAGCGGACTTTCGGAAACGATCTTATCCATTCCGTTGCCAAAAGCGATGTATTGGAGCGCTCCCGACGGACCGCAGTTTCTGAGGCCCATACGATGGCTCTGCTGCGTTTTTGATGGGAAGCCCCTCCGGTTCCAGATCGGGGAGGCCAAATCCAGTAACAACACCTACGGTCACCGCATCCTGCAACCCCGCCGAATCGCGATTCACAGTTTCTCAGAATATGAAGAGCATCTTTTCAAGGCAAAGGTTCTCTTGGATCCTGAAAAGAGGAGGGAGCGAATTCAAGACGGAGTGAAACGATTGGTTTCAGATATTGGTGCCAATATATTGAAGGACAATACGTTGCTTTCAACGCATGTCAACCTCAGCGAGTATCCGACCCCCTTCATGGGGGAATTTGACCCCAATTTTCTAAAGCTCCCCGCGGAAATTCTGGAAGCGGTGATGCGGGATCATCAAAAGTATTTTTGTGTCCTGAGAGCTGACACTCGCGCGGGGGAGAACGTGCTCCTTCCCCGGTTTGTGGCGGTGATCGACAATGAATCGGATCCGCACGGATATATTCGCCGGAGCCATGAGCGGGTCCTGAGGGCTCGATTCGCGGATGCCGAATTCTTCTGGGAGAGCGATCTTAAAGTAAAACTTGAAGATCGCAGCGGCATGCTGGAAAAGGTTGTGTTCCAGGAGAAACTGGGATCCTATGCCGAGAAATCCCGAAGGATTGAGGTTTTGGCGGAATGGATCGCCCAAGAGGGGGGAGTGCAAGCAGGAAGGGAGGCGCTCAGGCGTGCGGCGCACCTTTGTAAATGCGACCTCACGAGCCAGATGGTAAAGGAATTCCCCGAATTGCAAGGCATTGTCGGGGGACTGTATGCCCGAGAGCAGGGAGAACCGATCGAAGTGAGCCGCGCCATTTATGAGCATTATCAACCCGAGAACCTGGAATCGCCGGTCCCTGATAGCCTCACAGGAGCTGTGATCTCGATCGCTGACCGCATCGACACCATCGTGGGCTCGTTTACCTTGGGACATCGGCCCACCGGGAGCAAAGACCCGTTTGGACTCCGCAGACTCGCCTACGGTATAATTAAAGTAATACTTGAAAAATCAATTTTCATCGACCTGAGAAAGCTAGCATTGATATCCATAGAACTTCACCGGAAGGTGCGGGAGTTTGCACACCAGCAGGTCCTGGATGCACTCCTGGAATTCTTCCGTGATCATTCGCAGCATGTATTCCTTCAATCCGGCCAGTTGGGTGCTGGGGAGAAGATCGAGAGGGACGAAGCGGTCTCTGTGCTCTCGACGGACCATTGGGACCTTTGCGACCTGCTGGCCCGGGCCCAGGCCCTGCACGAAACCCGGAAGCGGGAAGACTTTGACTCGCTCGCCGTCAGCTTCAAGCGTATTAAGAACATCATCCGGAAGAGCGGGGTGGATTTTGAAGGCGCCGATACGGGGGTCAAGCCCGAACTCTTTGAGCACGACGAGGAAAGGGAGCTTTCCACCGCGATCCAGGACCTGAAACGGAGCCTCATCGATCTTCACGTTAGGAAAGACTATTCCGGGATCCTGGAAGTCATCGCCTCGATGCGCCCCGCCGTGGACCGCTTTTTTGAGAAGGTCCTGGTGAACGCCGAGAAACCGGCCATCCGACAGAACCGCTTCAATTTGCTGTTGAGTCTTTATCGGGAATTCATTCAGATCGCAGACTTTTCGGAGCTGCAACCTGCGACCAGTCCCCGTCTGTAATTTATCCGCAGCCCTAAACCTTTAACGATGGGAGAATTCGAAGCTATGGAAAAGTTCGTTTATTACTTTGGAAGCGGCAAGGCCGATGGAAACGGCCAAATGAAAGATCTGCTGGGAGGGAAGGGAGCAGGGCTTGCAGAAATGACCAACGCCGGCCTGCCCGTCCCGCCGGGCTTCACCATCTCGACGTCGGCATGCCGACTTTTCTATGAGAATGGAGGACGATTGACCGATGCCGTCAGCTCTGAGATTAATGCGGCCATCGAGCGACTCCAATCCACGGCGGGGAAGATGTTTGGCTCCACCGAGAAACCGCTCCTTGTTTCCGTTCGCTCCGGAGCCAAGTTTTCAATGCCCGGCATGATGGACACGGTCCTGAATCTCGGACTCAATGAGAAGACCGTGGAGGCCATGGCGCGACTGACTTCCAACGAGCGGTTCGCCTATGATGCCTATCGTCGATTCATCCAGATGTTTGGGAAGATCGTCCTGTCGGTTGATCCAATTCAGTTCGAAGAGACATTTGACCACGCCAAGAAAACAAACAAGGCGAAGCTGGACACCGATCTCGATGCCCGTGCGCTCCGGGAAGTCTGCAAGGCGTTTAAAAAAATCATCAAGCGTTCCACGGGAGAGGAATTTCCATCGGATCCGTTAAAGCAGCTTGATCTTGCCATTAAGGCGGTCTTCTCTTCCTGGAACGGAAAGCGGGCGATCGACTACCGCCGCCTGAACAAGATTCCGGATGACCTGGGGACGGCCGTCAATATCGTGACCATGGTGTTTGGAAACATGGGAATCACCTCTGGCACCGGGGTGGCTTTCACTCGAAACCCTGCCACCGGCGACAACGAGTTGTATGGCGAATACCTCCCGAACGCCCAGGGAGAAGATGTCGTGGCGGGCGTTCGTACCCCCAAGCCAATATCTCAACTAAAGGATGAAATGCCCCCGGTCTACGAGGAGTTCTCCAAACTCGCCAGGCAGTTGGAGAAGCATTACAAGGATGTTCAGGACATGGAGTTTACCATCGAGAACGGCAAGCTGTGGATGCTGCAAACGCGCAATGCAAAACGAACCGGGCCCGCGGCTGTGAAGATCGCTGTGGACATGGTCCAAGAAGGGATGATCGACCAAGAAACCGCCCTGATGCGGGTAGAGCCCAGTCAACTCGACCAGTTGCTCCATCCCATGGTGGATCCCCAGGAGAAGATCAAGGTGATTGCAACCGGTCTCCCTGCCAGCCCGGGGGCCGCCAGTGGCAGGGTCGTCTTTGATCCTGACCTGGCGGAGAAGGAGGCTTCCAAAGGTGAGAAAGTGATCCTGGTGCGCATTGAAACATCGCCGGAGGATTTTCATGGAATGGTGGTCGCCCAAGCCATCTTGACGGCTCGCGGAGGCATGACCTCCCACGCAGCCGTCGTCGCACGCGGGATGGGGAAGTGTTGTGTCGCCGGCTGTTCTGAGTTGGAAATAAAGTATGATAAGAAATTGTTTAGTGCAAATAACCTAACCATAAAGCAAGGGGACTGGATTACCTTAGACGGTACAGCGGGCCAGGTCATTCTGGGACGCCCGCGATTGATTGACCCTCAACCGGAACTTAATGTCTCCTTTGTTAAGCTCATGAACTGGGCCGATAAGATCCGAACCATGAAAGTTCGGACCAACGCCGATACGCCCCATGACGCGACGGTTGCGCGCAAGTTCGGCGCCGAAGGGATCGGTCTCTGCCGCACCGAACACATGTTTTTTGAAGGAGATCGGATCGACGCTGTCCGGCAGATGATTGTCGGAGCCGCCGATTACAAGAGGTTCCAGTTTCAAATCCAGCGGATTGAAACCGAACTCGTCAAAGTCACTTCGCAGAAGAAAATCAAGGAATTGAAGAGGGAAGTGGCGACCCTGAAGAAGCAGGTCGAGACTCCCAAGGCGCTCTACTTTGGGGCCATTAAGAAACTCCTCCCCATGCAACGCCAGGACTTCGTGGGGATCTTCCGCGCCATGGATGGCCTTCCTGTCACCATCCGCACCCTGGATCCCCCCTTGCATGAGTTCCTCCCGCACACGGAGGCCGACGTCCGGAAGCTGGCGAAGAAGCTCGGATACCCGGCCAGCGATCTAATGGCTAAATTTGCAGCCCTGCACGAGGTCAACCCGATGCTGGGACATCGGGGATGCCGGCTTGGGATTGTCTATCCCGAACTCACGGAAATGCAGGCCCGGGCGATCTTTGAAGCAGCTGCTCAGGTCCAGAAGGAAGGCATCAAGGTCATCCCGGAAGTCATGATTCCCCTGGTGGGCCACATTAATGAACTAAAACTTCAGGAAACATCTGTAAGAAAAGTAGCAGAAGAAGTTAAATCTAGACTTAAAGTATCACTAGAATATCTAGTGGGAACGATGATTGAGCTTCCACGCGCTGCTTTGACCGCCGGAGAAATCGCCTCGGTCGCCGAGTTTTTTTCCTTCGGCACAAACGACCTCACCCAGATGACTTACGGGCTGAGCCGCGATGATGCGGGCAAATTCCTCCCGTTTTATATTGACAATGGCATCCTGAAGGACGACCCCTTTCAGACACTCGATCAGGAGGGGGTGGGCCAATTAATCACCTGGGCGGTCGAGAAGGGCCGGGCGGCGCGGCCCCAGTTGAAGGTGGGCATCTGCGGAGAACATGGTGGAGATCCCCGGTCTGTCGAATTTTGTTTCCGAAACCACCTTAATTACGTGAGCTGTTCGCCGTATCGAGTTCCTATTGCGCGACTTGCAGCGGCGCAAGCGACCATCCAGGACAAGAGCGAAAGCGGCCGCACGGTTTGATCCCGCTGAGGATGCGTCTTTATTAAGTGTGATATAAGAAGCAGAAGGTTTTTTCCGCTCATAGGGTGTATGATTTAACCTCAACCTGAAGAGGGCTTGTCTCTTCCCGAGGGCAGAATCATGATATCGGACCTTGCCTTTCTCAAACGAACCATGCTGTTTGCTGATCTTCCTCCGAGAGAACTGGAGCGGGTCGCCTTTTTAATCCAGGAGCGCAAATTTTCCAAACACCAGATTGTTTTCCTTGAAGAAGAGGCCGGGAATTACATGTACATCGTCAAAAAGGGCCAGGTCAAGGTCACCAAAATGGCTGCCAATGGCAAAGAGCGGATCCTGACCATTCATAAGGAAGGCGACTCCTTTGGTGAACTTTCGCTGTTGGATAACCGGATGGTCCCTGCGTCAGTCACCGCCATGACCTCGGTCGTGATCTGGTGCATGAATAAACAGGATTTTCTGAGCGTGGTTTTGAACAACCAGAAGGTGCTGCTCAAGGTGGTCCAGGTCCTCAGCGGAGAGCTCCGGAAGGCCTGGTCCCAGATCCAGGCGCTGACGATTCTGGACGCGGACAATAGAATCAAGGCCACACTGGTAAAACTCTCCCAGGAAAACGGATTTCAAACTGAAGCCGGTGTCCAGCTCAGGTATCGCCTGACTCACCAGGAAATTGGAGATATGGCCGCGACTTCCCGTGAGACCGTTACTCGTTTCCTGACTGTCTGTCAAAAACGTAAAGTTCTCAGCTTCTCGGAAAGCAATTCCATCATACTGCATCCCGGCTTCTTCGGGAGACCAACCAAGGATGTCCGTTCACAAGTAAAGAGCTAGCAATAGCATACCACAGCCATTCTAAACAAATAGTCTAAAAGCGCAGCGAACTCTGAGCAGCCACATTCTTCCAAAAAAGAAGGGTTTATGTGAATAACCTGTGAAAATGTGCAAACCTTCCCACCCTGTATTTTACATAATATATGTTATCGGTCATTGATGGTCAATAAATCTGATTGAATCCAGGGACCAGCCCGACTCCCCCCTTCTTTGCATCTTGGGACTCTTCGAACCGGATGCCTCACCTCCTGGCGCACCCGGAGGTTGGGACAATCGTGCTGGATGAAATCGCGGGGAATGAGGATCGAGTAATGGCGCCACGGAGACTTTTAGCGTGACGCCGCCAAAAGCCCTAAGTTATCATCCGAAGGTGTTACGCCCTCTGGATCTGCAGATCATCGAGGTGAGCTATGCAAAGATGTCGGAATAGGGCCATTCGGGAGCCAGCCCTTCTAGCATTCATACTTTTTTTCTTTTTCTGCATCGTGCCGTCGGTGGGCTGGGTGGCAGCTTCTTTTTGCCAGTCAGGGGCATCCTCCTCTCATTCTAAGGGTTCAGGCCGGAGTGACTTGGATCCCAGGACAGCCTCCCTTCCACAAGTTCGAGAACCGCAGGAGCCACGGCCTTCAGAGCAGGAAATAGAAATGGAACGCAAGCGGGAAATTGCGAGGAAGAAGCAGAATTACGAGGACACCAAGAAATTGGCGGACCAGCTATTGAAGACGGTCCAGGATCTAAAGAGCTCGATCGATAAGGCCGGGGAAAACACGCTGCCTTTGGATGCTGTGAAGAAAACAGATGAAATCGAATCCCTTGCGAAGAAGATCAAATCGAAGCTGAAGGGTGTCGGGTAAGAGCGGCCTTGACGGTGTGTGAGGGGAAGAAATCAGGCTCCGGGGTGGCCCGGTTTGGGTCTTTCGTAACTGCATATCAACTGGGTCCGGCTGGCATGGCGCTCCATAGCCAGTTGAAGCAGACGGTCGATCAGTTCGGTATAGGAGATTCCGCTGGCCTCCCAGAGTTTTGGATACATGCTGATCTTGGTAAATCCCGGGATCGTGTTGATCTCATTGACATAGACCTTACCAGAAGGCCTTTCGACGAAGAAGTCGACTCTTGCCATCCCGGTACAGTCGATGGCGGTATAAGCGGCGACTGCTAACTTCCTGACCCGCTTGAGTTGGGCCTTCGTGAGCTTTGCCGGGATGATCAGCCGTGAGCCTTCATCGATGTATTTCGCCTCATAATCATAAAATTCGTGGACCGAAATCACCTCCCCGGGGACCGAGGCCAAGGGGGCTTGGTTGCCCAGAACGGAGCATTCAATCTCTCGGCCAACAATTCCCTGCTCCACGAGCACCTTTTCATCATACCGGAGCGCATCCGCAAAGGCTCGCTCCAGTTCTCTGACGGAATGGACCTTGTGAATCCCCACCGACGAACCGGAGTTTGCCGGTTTGACAAAGCATGGGAAGCCAATTTTTGAGGCGATGCTTTGTTTGCAGGCGGCACGACGTGAACTGAGTTCCTCTTTCCTGAAGACCAGAAATTTCGGAATCGGGAGCCCCGCATCCCTGAACAGCCGCTTCATGACATCCTTGTCCATGCCCACGGCGGAGGCCAGGACTCCTCCGCCCACATAAGGGATTCCCGCCAACTCCAACAGCCCTTGAATCGTCCCGTCTTCGCCGAAGCGGCCGTGCAGAACAGGAAAAACCACATCGATTGCATTGCTTTCGAGGGGGCCCCGGGAGGGACGATGTGCCAGGGATGCAGTTGACCCGCCCTGACTTTCCGAGGGCGCGGGCATTGGGAGGATCTCTTTCACTTGCGGATCCGGGGGGATCAGAATGGGCCGGCCTGCCTCGATGACCTCTTGCGGGATCAGTTTCTTGGCGCCCTCTCCCAAGACCCATCGTCCGGTCTTGGTAATCCCAATAGGCACAATCTCATATTTGTCCCTGTCGATGGACGCAATGATGGATGCCGCAGAGGAGAGAGAGACCTCGTGCTCCGATGACTTGCCCCCAAAAATGACTCCAACCCGGATCTTCTTTGCCATGCGTTAGACCTTCTGGCACCTACACATTCAAAATTTGTAAGAGCGTTTCGAACCCTTATCGTCTCAGGGATAGTTCCTTTGAATCGTTCTCGGGAAAGGGATCGCCTCCCGCAGATGTTCAATTCCACAGATCCAGGCGACACATCGTTCAATCCCCATTCCAAATCCGCCATGGGGGACGCTGCCATACTTTCGCAGATCCAGGTACCAGGTGAATGCTTCTGGCGGCAAATTGTGCTCCTGAATTCGCTTGACCAGGCCTTCATAGCTTGAGAGGCGCTCCCCTCCCCCGATGATCTCGCCGTACCCTTCCGGTGCCAGCACATCAACGCAGCAGGCCAATTCTGGCCGGTGAGGATCGGGTTCCATGTAGAACGCCTTCACCTGGCTCGGGTAATGATGCACCAGGACCGGACGGTCAAAATTCTCTGAGATCAGGGTCTCGTCCGGTGCCCCGAAGTCCCCTCCCCACTCAAATGCGGTGCCCTTTTCCTTGAGCAACTTCACCGCATCGTCGTAATGCAACCGGGGAAAGGGTTTCTGCACTCTTTCAAGGGGGGCCATATCGCGTTCCAGCGCCTTTAACTCAGCCCGGCGGTTGGTGATGACTCGCCCGACAATCGAGCAGATGAAATCTTCGGCCAAATTCATGACGTCTTCCAGGCGCGCATAGCTCATCTCGGGTTCGACCATCCAGAATTCAGTCAGGTGCCGCCGGGTCTTGGATTTCTCAGCCCGAAACGTTGGCCCAAAGCAGTAGGTCTTCCCAAAGGCAGCCGCTGTTGCTTCGTTGTAAAGCTGTCCCGACTGCGTCAAAAAGGCCTTCTGCCCGAAATAATCCACCTCGAATAATGTGGTTGTCCCTTCACAGGCCGCCGGTGTAAACACAGGAGTGTCCACCAAGGTAAAGTCGTGGGAGTCGAAGTAATCGCGAACCGCGCGGATCACCTCGTGACGCACCTTCAGGATGGCATGTTGGCGCAAGGAGCGGAGCCACAGGTGCCGTCGATCCAATAGAAATTCGATACCGTGCTCTTTGGGAGTGATCGGGTAGGGATCGTTGGGTGAAACCGTTTGCACAGGTTCGAGGTGGGTCACACTGATTTCAAAGCCGCCTGGCGCGCGCTTTTCTTCCCGGATCGTTCCTTGAATAATGACTGAGGATTCCTGACTCAGGTTCTTGGCAATTTGAAAAACTTCGGGGGAGACCTCTTTCGCGGAAACGACGCCCTGGATGATCCCTGTGCCGTCCCGGAACTGAGGGAACAACAGCTTCCCGCTTTCCCGCAGGTTGTACAACCATCCCTTGAGTTCCACCGTCTCCCCGACGTGCCGGGCAATCTTCTCGATGGTCGCAGAAACCACGCCAACCTCCTTGTCAGTGCGACTCCTCAGCGCTGCCAGCCGCACGTGCTCACATCACCAACAGGAAAGGCGGTAATCTAGCAGAACCTCCCGCCTTTGCATAGAACCTTGCGCCGAGAACCACCGGCATGCTCCTACTGACTCCCGCCACCCGAGACATCGCGACCGTGAACCCGATTAATTCCGACTCCCTGGAAGTGAGCTCAATATCCCATGGCCTTGCCACTCCGCCGGGGATCAGCGGCCCCCATTCGAACTCCAGTCTTGGGATCAACCAGGATCGCTTGAGCGTCCCCTAAGAACTGGTTGCCCCACAACGGGGAGACCATGAGTTTGAGTTGATACCCCTCAGTGCGAAGAATGGTCAAGGTATCTGCCGAAAAGCCCACGGGCTCGACCTGTAATTCATCAGGCATCCATTGATGGTGAATGCGCGGTGCGTCCACCGCCTCTTGAATGTTCATCCCAAAATCGATGACGTTGATGATGGTTTGAAGCACCGTATTAATGATGGTGGGCCCTCCGGGACTCCCTGTCACCATGAATAACTTCCCGTCTTTGAGCACCACAGTGGGCGTCATCGCCGACAGGGGACGCTTGCGCGGCTGAATCGAATTGCTTGGAGACTGGATCAGTCCGAACATATTGGGGGTTCCGGGCTTGCTTGTGAAATCATCCATCTCATCATTTAAGAGGAAACCGAGACCCTTCACCGTCACCCCGCTTCCGTAACCCGCGTTCAAGGTATAGGTATTTGCCACGGCATTTCCCCACTGGTCGACAATGGAGTAATGCGTGGTCTCGGTGCCTTCGTACGCAAAGGGATTGGGATTGTGGACGGCCGCGCTCGCGGTGGCTTCGGTCGGATTAATTTCCCGCGCCAAGGTATCGGAATACTCTTTGGAGATGAGACCCGCGACCGGGACCTTTACAAAATCGGCGTCGCCCATGAATTGCGCACGGTCCGCAAAGGCGCGGCGCATGCTCTCGGCTTCGAGGTGGAGGGCAGCGGCCGACAGGGCCCCCATCGACTTGAGATCAAAATGTTCCAGGGTATTCAGAATTTCGATGAGGGCCGTACCGCCGGAGCTGGGAGGCGGCGCAGAAATGATTTCATATCCCCGGTAAGTTCCCCTTACGGGAGCCCGCAGTTTAGCTGAATACTCCTTGAGATCCTTCTCGGTGATAAGTCCCCCGTGCGCCGCCATATCCGCGGCCATCTTCCTCGCTGTCTCCCCCTCGTAAAATTCCCTCGGCCCCTTCGCGGCGATTCGTTCCAGCGTATCGGCCAGTTCCGGCTGCTTGAAGATTTCTCCCTCCTCATAGAATCTTCCGTCCCTCAGAAAGATCCGCTTTGATTCCGGAAATTGAGCAAGAAGTTTTGCCGCATTGCGGAGGGATTGACTGAAGGGGTAGCTGACACTGAACCCGTCCCGGGCGAGATGGATCGAAGGCTGGATGACGTCCGACCATTTCAGAGTGCCGTATTTCTGGAGGGCGAGATATAAACCGGCCACGGTTCCAGGAACACCCACTGCCCGGTATCCCACGATGCTGGCGTCCTTGACGAGATTTCCGTCGGAGTCCTGATACATGTTCGGCATCGCCTTGCCGGGCGCCATCTCCCGGTAGTCCACGAAATCCGTCTCTCCGTTATTCAACCGGATGAGCATGAATCCCCCACCGCCAATGTTGCCGGCAAAGGGATGGGTCACCGCCAGGGCGAACCCGACCGCCACGGCCGCGTCAACGGCATTACCGCCCCGCTCCAAGATTTCAAGCCCCACTTTCGAGGCCTTGGCCTCGGAACTGACAACCATTCCCCGGGGGCCCCGAACCGGCGCATGTGACGCCGCAAATGGGCATGGGTTCCAACAAGAAAGGGTGAGGCCTAGAACCAAACCGATTCGAAAAATAGTGCCTTTGCGAGAGCTCATGAGTTGACCTCTCTCAAGCTATGAAGTGCCGCCCGGACCCCGCGCATCCAATCGTGATTTAGGCTGCAGATTGACCGACGGAAGTTTGGTCAGCCGGGGGGATTTCCGAAAACCAGGACCCCATGATCAGGATCGCTCGCTGATGATCACCATCCGGCGGCTGGAGATGGAAAAAGGAGAGCAGTCCCGACCGCCATAGGTGGAAACAATCTTCATGCCGACCGATTCGATGAGCTCTTCCAACTCTGAGAGTGAGTACACTCGCAGATCGAAGCTGAACTCCCGGTGAACTCCCCTGTCGATCACGATCCGGCGCCCGTGGACGCGACTGGTCCGAGCGTTATAACTGACGTCATCCAGATACAAATAGTCCTGCTCCAGTTCGTCCCATCGCCGCGGCTGCGCCTCGATCTGGTGCAAAATCCAATCCCGGTTGACCGTTTCTAAGAGAAATTTTCCACCCTTATGGAGGGCCCGGGCGACCCCCTCCAGAACCTTGATATTTTCCCGGTGAGGAAAGTATCCGAAGCTCGTGAAGTAGGAGTAGACCCCCTCAAAGTTATTCTTGTAAGTGAGCCTCCGCATGTCTCCCACCTCAAAGTGTACTTCGAGGTGCCGTCGTCCGGCCTCTTCCTCGGCCATTCGAATGAAACGCTCACTGAGATCCAGCCCGGTGACCTTGAAGCCTTGTTCGGCCAGAATGAGGGCGTGCCGGCCATGCCCACAGGCGAGATCGAGTATCTCAGAATCGGCAGGGGCTCCGAGGGCGGATTCAATGAACTCCGCCTCGCTTCGATTCCGCTCATCGGTGAAGGTGTGCATATAAATACGGTCGTAATCCTCGGTGAATGCGTCCTCATACCAGGCCATGAGTATCCTCGAATTCGCGGATAAATAGAGATTGATGCCTCGCCGTGATTATATTCAAATTCACCCGTTTTGCATAAGAAATGTGTTTGACGAGAATCCTCGGATCTCGCCTCAGAGGATCCCTTGTGATCTGAGAGGGGTGGTACAGTCTTAGGGCCCAAACTTCTTGACTCACTTTCCCAATCAGCTTAGACTCACCGCAATTTTGCGGGATTTGAGAGCGCGAACACCAAGACGACTGTCGCTGGCCATTAATCTCTCCAAGGAGTTCTTCGTTTGGGGCTCAGGCCGCTTGATTTTTTTGTCATCCTAATTTACCTCGTCGGCATTACCCTTTTTGGCGCCCGCTTTCGAAAGAAACAAAAATCCATCAAAGACTACTTCCTCGGGGGCAAGACGGTTCCCTGGTGGGCCATCTGCCTCTCCATCGTCGCCACCGAGACCTCCACCTTGACGGTGATCAGTACGCCGGGGATCGCCTACGGCGGGAATCTGGCGTTCATTCAGCTCGTGTTTGGCTATGTCATCGCGCGTTTCATCATTTCCCTCCTCTTTATCCCGCAGTATTACAAGGGCGAACTCTACACCGCGTATGAACTGATGCGGCGCCGCTTCGGACATCGGATTAAAAACTACACCGCCTCCATTTTCCTGATCATGCGCGGACTGGCGGAAGGGGTCCGGGTCTTTGCCATCTCCATCGTTGTCAATATTGCCCTCACTTCCCTTTTTGACCGCTTCGCCCTGAAGCATGGTGACGTCTGGTCAATCATCATCATCACGCTTCTGACGCTTTTCTACACATTTGAAGGCGGCATGACCGCCGTCATATGGACTGACGTCATTCAGCTCTGCATTTACATCGGGGGAACGCTGATCGCTTTCGCAATGATCTGGCATCGCATTCCGGGTGGCCTGTCCGAGATCGTGTCGATGGCGGGATCGAAGCTTTCTTTCCTGGACTTCACGTTCTCTCTGACGAAGACCTATACGTTCTGGGCCGGGATTTTTGGCGGGACCTTCCTTACCATGGCGAGTCATGGGACCGATCAATTGATCGTCCAGCGGTTGCTGACGGCGCGCAACGAACACGACAGCAAAAAAGCGCTCATCACCAGCGGGTTCGTAGTGCTCTTCCAATTCTCGCTGTTTCTCTTTATCGGAGTGATGCTGTGGGTCTTCTACCAGAAATTTCCTACGACCCTGGCCTTCAAAACCAACGATTACATCTTCCCCACTTTTGTCATCACCCAGCTCCCCACCGGCGTCTCGGGCATTATTGTCGCGGCCATCCTTGCAGCCGCGATGGCGAATCTTTCGAGCTCCTTTAATTCATTGGCTTCGACGACTCTGATGGATTTCTACAAGCCCTTGTTCCGGCCGGAGGCGAGTGACGCGCATTACCTCCGACTCTCGCGCTGGTTGACGGTGGTGTGGGGGCTGATTCTGATTGGCATCGCCGTGCTGGCCCGTCAGTGGGGGTCGGTGTTGGAAGTGGGATTGACCATCGCCTCGGTGACGTATGGAGCACTGCTCGGGATCTTCCTGATGGGCGTGCTCACGCGAAGCGCGAATGAGCGCGGTGGCATGATTGGAATGACCGCGAGCCTGATCACCATGGTCGCAATCCAGTTTTTTCCAAGATGGGCGCCCGCATGGAACGAGTGGGCTGGGACCGGATGGCTCCGGATCGCACCCTCCCACATTGTGAAGATCGGGTGGCCGTGGTACACGCTGATCGGAACGGCAGTCACCTTTGCCCTGGGAATGTTTTTCAGCAAGATCCTCAAACCCCGACAGTCAACCCCCTCTTCCCTACTGTGATTGGCTGCTGATCTAGAGGTGGGCCGGGGCTGGTACCTTTTTCGAATTTAGGGCTGGAATCCACTGACCCCATGATCTCTCCCGATGAGAAACTTGTTCGTGGCCTGACCCTGATGGATGCCTCGTCGATCGTGATGGGTACCGTCATCGGGACCGGTATCTTCATTGTTCCCGCCTACATGGCACAGGCCGTAAGCACCCCTCTTCTAGTCTTTACCGTATGGATTTTCGCCGGATTCCTTTCGATGGCAGGTGCCTTGACCTATGCGGAACTCGGGGCGGCATTCCCGGCGGCCGGCGGGGAGTATGTCTACATTCGTGAAGCCTACGGACCCTTGTTCGGATTCCTTTATGGGTGGACCTATTTCCTGGTCGGAAAGACGGGATCACTGGCAGCCCTGGCAACGGGTTTCGCCCTCTACTTCAGCGACCTGGTCCCGGTGAACACAATCTATTTCCGCTACGAATACAGCTTCTTCGGCCATCCCGCTGCTCTCACGTTGGGCCACCAAGTCATGGTTGCCATTTGCGTGATTTGGTTTTTATCCCTGGTCAACGTGTTTGGGGTCGTGATCGGGGGCCGGCTGCAGAGCTTTCTCACTTCACTCAAGGTGGGAGTCATTTTGCTTCTCGTCGTGCTGGGACTGGTGATGGGACGCGGATCCATGTCCCACTTCTCCTCTCATCTCACTCCCCTCGCCCAAACCGGACTGCTGAGCCTTTTCGGCGTCGCCATGGTCAAGGCACTCTGGGCATACGATGGATGGAACAATGTCAACATGGTCGCCGGCGAAATCAAGGACCCCCAACGCAATCTCCCGCTGGCGCTGATCTATGGGACCGGCGGCGTCATGCTTCTTTACCTGCTGGCCAATTTGATGTACTTCTACGCTCTTCCCCTCGACCGTCTGGCTGCTTCTCCACGAGTGGCCTCAGAGGCTGCTCGTACCTTCCTCGGGAACGCCGGAGGGACGTTTGTAGTGGTGGCCGTCCTGATCTCGTCCTTCGCGGCCATTAATGGCTCCCTTCTCTCGGGGGCGCGTATCTACTTCGCCATGGCCGAAGACGAATTGTTCTTCGCCCGGGCTGCCAAAGTTCATCCCAAATACCGGACCCCGGTTTTCTCTATCCTTGTGCAGGCGACTTGGGCTTCCCTTCTGACCCTCACGGGAACTTACGACCAGTTACTAACCTACGTCATCTTCGGTGAGTGGATACTTTACGCCCTCGGAACGACGAGCGTGTTCATCCTTCGGAAGAAGTATCCTGGCCTTCCTCGCCCGTATAAGACTTGGGGGTATCCATTCGTTCCCCTCCTCTTCGTCCTGGTTGCCCTGTTCTTATTAATAAACACCGTCATGACAGATGCCAAGGACTCTCTTATGGGGCTTTTTTTGATTTCCCTCGGCCTGCCCGCATTCTGGTATTGGAGGCGAAAACGAACGGCGAGATCTTAGAACAAGTTAAATGAAGTGAATATTCGCGACCAGTCAGCATAGATCTTGACGTGAACGTCAAGGTTGGGTATCATCTTTGGGATCGAATGCAAACCAACTTGAACTTTAATCGATGGAGGAGTGTTTATGACACGACGCTTGAGTAGTATCCTTCTGGTTCTTGCCCTTGTGCTTAGCGCTTCAATGCTTTACGCAGCGGACGCCAGCTGGACTGGTACCATCAGCGATTCACACTGCGGCGCGATGCATGCCAAGGCCAGCAAGGCCGCTGAGACCTGCGTGGAGAAGTGCATCAAGGGCGGTAATTCCTATGTGTTCGTCAATGGCGCTGACAGTAAAGTTTTTAAACTGGATCCTGCCGATAAGGCAAAGGGTCTGGGCGGTCACGAAGTAAAGGTTACGGGGACTCTGGATGGCGACACCATCCATGTGACATCAATCCAAGCATCCGGGAAGATGTAGCCAGAGGCCACACCCTTCACCGACGCTCATCAAAAAGCACTCCATCCAATGGAGTGCTTTTTTTGTGGCTGAAAGAGCGTGACTCCCTCTCGAATTAAGGTGACCCGGGATCTTCTTTACGCGGGCGAGAGGATGACCTTCGGTTTTATCTCCCACAGGTCATCCATGGTTTTGGACTGGTCAATCATCCCCATTCCAATGAGGACATCTGGTCCGCTTAACAATCTGACCCAGTTTGGAGCAGGGGAGGAGGTGAGGATTAACACTTCGCTTGAGACCTCCATTCTTTTAACGCGGAAAGACATGCCGTGTTTGACTCGGTCGAGATCCTCATCGGGAACACCTACCGAAGCCATCCCAGGCAAGAGCATGTTGATAGGTATCAAATAGTCCATCCAATCAACTTGGGAGAAATCACCTTGCGCTTCCTTCTTCAGAAGATTGAAGTCCAGTGCTTTTGCCAGGGTAAATTCCCCACTGGCGAGTCTTCTCAGCGACGTGAGGTGGGCACCACAACCCAGCTTCAACCCCATTTCATGGGCCAGCGAACGGACGTATGTGCCCCCTGAACACTCCACTTCGAACTCCGCCTCCGCGGCGGAGACTAACGATAAGTCCAATCTGAAGATCTCGACCTGAATGGGCTTGAGTTCAACCGGCTGGTTTTTTCTTGCCAGTTTATGGGAAGAAATACCCCCGATCTTCTTGGCTGAAAACGCCGGCGGAGTTTGCTGGATGGGGCCGACAAACTGTCTCCGCACGATCTCCAGGTCAATCGCTGAAATTGAGACAGCCCTTGCCTCCGAAGTGGGGCGGCCATCCGAGTCGTAAGTGGAGGTCGAGAAACCGAAGCGGATGGTTCCGCAGTAGCTCTTCCTCGACCCCAAATAGAACTGTTGAAGTCGAGTGGCCTTCCCCAAGGCGACGGGAAGAACCCCGGTGGCCATGGGGTCCAGGGTTCCAAAGTGCCCGACCCGGGCGTGGCCTGTGATTTTACGCACCCGGGCGACGACATCGTGGGATGTGACTCCTGGGGTCTTATCAATTACAACGACGCCATCGATCATGATTTTTCTAAGTTGAGACCCGAACTCCGTTGCGGGGAAAAATGACAGGGGGTCGGCAGAGCGCCGGATCGGGCCTGCGGAAGAATGAATGAATCGGTTGGGGTGATGCCATACCGTTCTTTTCAACGGGGCGCGATGTTTTTCCTGCGGCAAACGGTGGTCTTCAGAATCGAGGTTAAGTGTGACCGGGATGACTCGGCTGCGTCCACCCGCGAAGATCGGTTACCACGGATGACAAGACTTCGGCTCGCCTCGCTCAGGGTTTTGATTATGACACGACGACACCCGACGTTCGATGGATTCCCTACTTTTCATTCTCCTCTTCATCGGCGTCGGATGATTTCTTCAGTTGCTGGATGACATCCTCAATGTGGGCGCCATATTCAACCGACTCATCATACTCGAATGCGATTTCCGGCGTGTAACGGAGCTTCAATTGGTGCCCCAACTCCCGTCGAATAAACCCCGCCGCCGCATGCAAACCCTCGAGGGTCTTCTTCTTCGCTTCCTCCCCGCCAAACACACTGACATAGATCCGCGCAAAACGGAGGTCGGGCGACATTTTCACTCCGGTCACTGTCGTGAAACCGATGCGCGGATCGTGCAATTGCCGCAGCAGCAATTCTCCGACGGCCATTCTGACCTGGTCAGCCACTTGTTCCGGTCGTCGTGAGGGTTCCTTCATTGCCGTCCTCGAAACTCAGAATCGACACCCTGATTTCTTCCGAAAGCCCTTTTCAATTAAAATATACAGCCCCGTCTCCATGGCAGGAGCAGCGACGGGATTTCTTGAATCCTCCGGTCAGCCGCCCGCCCTGAGAAAGTGAGCCCTTCTTCCGTCCAGGTCACCTGCGGGCAGAAGCTTTGTGGGCGCCAGGCTACATGAATTCCCGGTGAAATTCATAATCATTTCCGGCCAGTATTCTCCCCGCTTCTCGTTCCATCGCACTCATCATTTGTTCCAGAAGGACATGATCTGAATTGACGGTCACCACAGCGACATGGGAAATTTGCCATAAGTCATTGGCATCCACCTCAGCCACCGAACAGTTGAACTTCGCCCGGAGCCGATCCTTGAGTTGGCGCACCACCTCACGCTTATCTTTCAATGATTGTGCGTACGGGAGGTGGATGTCGATGGTGAGAAGTGCGATTTCCATGGGGTGTGGAGGGGATCCCGTGCCAGTCCACGCTGCCGCGGCTCCGGGTGACGAAGAGCCTTTCTACCGTGCGCGCTGCAACCCGGGACTCCGGTCTCCTAAAACACCCGGGGCCCGGTCACACGGCTTCGGCGGCCACGCGCTCACTGACAAAGGCTTCGATCACATCCCCTTGCTTGATGTCACTGAAGTTCTGAAGGGCGATTCCGCATTCAAAACCCAATTTCACCTCGCTGACGTCATCCTTGAACCGCCGCAGGGAGGAGACATGGCCCTCGTAAATCACGACGTTGTCGCGAAGCAACCGCACCTCGCTGTTGCGCGCGATCCTCCCATCCTGGATGTACGATCCAGCCACCGTCCCCACCTTGGGAATGCGGAACGTTTCGCGAACCTCCGCACGTCCGAGGTAGACCTCGCGGAATTTTGCTTCCAACAGACCGGTCATGGCCTTTCGGATTTCGTCGCTGATCTCGTAGATAATGGTATGCAACCGAATGTCGACCTTTTCCTGCTCCGCCAATTCCAGCGCCTTGCGTTCGGGCCGGACATTGAAGCCGATGATGATTGCGTTGGAGGCGGAAGCCAGCAAGACGTCGGTCTCCGTGATGGCGCCCACGCCGCTGTGCAACACCTTGACCTTGACCTTGTCGTTGGAAAGCTTTTGCACCATGTCAGCGACCACCTCGACGGAACCTTGGACGTCGGCCTTCAAGATGATCGGAAGTTCCTTGATGGCGCCTGTCGCCAGTTGATCATGGAGTTGATCCAGGGTCAACCGTGAGGACTTGGCGAGGGCGGCTTCGCGCAGCTTGGTCTGCCGGAAGGTTCCAATCTGTCGAGCTTTCATGGTATCGGCGAGGACCTGGAATTTGTCGCCCGCCTGCGGCACGCCTTCGAGGCCGAGCACCTCCGAGGGGGTGGCCGGTCCGGCCTCCACAAGCGGCTGTCCTTTGTAATCGAACATGGCCCGCACTTTCCCGTACCAGGCTCCCACGATGAACGAATCCCCAACATGCAGTGTCCCGTTTTGTACGAGGACGGTAGCCACCGCGCCCCGACCCCGATCCAGTTTGGCTTCGAGAACGGTGCCGGCGGCAGGACTGTCCGAGTCCGCCTTCAGTTCGGCCAAGTCAGCGACCAGCAGGATCATTTCAAGCAGCAGGTCGATATTGGTGTGCTGTTTGGCCGAAACCTCCACGGTGACCGTTTTCCCGCCCCATTCTTCCGGCATCAAGTCCAATTCCGTGAGTTGCTTCTTCACTCGTTCCGGCAACGCATTCGGCTTATCCACCTTGTTAATAGCAACGATGATAGGGACCTTGGCCGCTCGGGCGTGGTCGATGGCCTCGCGGGTCTGTTGCATGATGCCATCGTCCGCGGCGACCACTAGGACCACAATATCGGTGACACTGGCGCCGCGGGCTCGCATAAGGGTAAAGGCCTCGTGGCCCGGCGTGTCCAGGAAGGTGATCCTTCGGCCCTTGATTTCGACTTGGTAGGCCCCGATGTGCTGGGTGATTCCGCCGGCCTCGCCCTCGGTCACGCTGGTCTTGCGGATGGCATCCAAAAGAGAGGTCTTTCCATGATCGACGTGTCCCATGACCGTCACCACCGGGGCGCGCGGCGCCAGGTGTTCGGGAGAGGGGGCGGCCACCGTTTCCATGATCGCTTCTTCTTCGAAGCTGACGACCTTCGCTTCAGCGTTGAATTCCTTGGCAAGGTCGACGGCCAGTTGCGCATCCAGGGTCTGATTGATGGTCACGAAAACTCCCTTTTCCAGGAGTTTCTTGATCAGATCCTTTCCTTTGACATCAAGCTTTTCGCTCAAGTATTTCAGGGTGACGCCTTCGGCGATTGTGATGGTCCGAAACTCACGCGGAACAGGGGGTTCTGCGGCCCTCTGCTGGGGTCTCAACCGCTTCAGCAATTCCTCGGCAGGATCGTGACGATCTCGACGTGTGGTTCCCCGCGGAGGCATTCCAGGTCGGCCTCGCCGCTGCCCAACCGGTGTCGTGGCGGGCACGGCGACGTTGGTTCCCGGCGAAGTTCTCGGGTGGGGCGTATAAATCGGCCTTTGCAAACCGGGTTGTCCGGTTGACTGCGGGGACAGCCTCTTGGTCGGATGAAGTGCTTTGGTCAGATCCAGACTCCTCGAAGGAGTGGACGGTCGCGCGTGAGGGGCCTGATGAGAGGCTCCGCGATCGCGGGGTTGATGAGGGGGTGCGTGTTTGGGGGCCGTCGCGCTCGCCGGCTTACCCATCGCCACTTTGCGCAATTCCGCTAAGGAGGTGGCGCGTGATGGTCTCGGGGGGTGAGGAACCGCGGCAGCGGGGGCGGGCAGAATCGGGGAAGGGGGTGGTTCCTGAGCCGCCACCCTGGCCGCAACCTGGGGAGGCGCCGGCGGATGGACGGCGGGGGGAACCCGCACCGGCTTCGGTTCTGCTGGCTTTGCCACAGGCAGCACCTCAGCCGGGACATGGGCTGGCATGGGCGGCGCAGGGATTTCAGGAGCTTCAGGGACTACAGCTGCCACCGGTTCCGGCGCAGGTGCCACGGCTTCAGCGGCCACCTCTTCCTTCTTGGCCTTTTTCGCTTTTGCTGCGTGGGCCGCCTTCTCTTTTTCCTCTTGAGCGTGCTTCTTTGCAGCCGCCTTTTCCTCTTCCTTGGATTTCTTCTCTGATTCCTTGCGGGTCTTATCTTCCTCTTTTTTCAACCGCGCTGCTTCGACGCGCTCTTTCTTGCGGACTTCAGCCCGTGCCGCCTTCTCTACCCGGGTCTTCTCCTCATCCTGTTGTTCCTTTTCTTCGCGCGCCTTGCGGTTGGCAAAGTACGTCTCGCGCGCTTCCGGCTTCAATTTGAAATAGCGGTCGAGGAACTTCTCCACCTCGTCGCGTTCCAGATGACTCGATGAAGTTTTTCCCCGGATCCCCAGCGCATTAAGTCTGGTTACAATCTCAGCGGCTCGCTTGATGCCAAGATCCTGCGCCAGGTCATAAATTCGAAATTGCGGCATTCAAAAACTCCTTCGAGATGAGCGGATCAGTATTATAATCCGCTCGCATTGGTTCCTGAAAACAAATTCGAGGCCTGCCGAAATTCAACGCGCATTTCACCCAGGATGTTCCCGTTGAGTCCAATGGATCAGGATTTTTCCTCCTTTTTCGATCTGCCCGCCGGGGCCGAGTCCACCGGCTTCTCTTCTGTTCCCTCTTCCTCCGGTGAACTGGAGGGTTCGGCTTCCTCAAGCAGCTCCGGTTCGGAATCCGGGAGTTCTTCGTCTTCAGAAGGGCTCTCAGGGAGTTCTTCTTCTGCTACCTCCCCGGCCAGGGCCTCGACTCCTCCCTCTTCCGCTTCGGCGGGTTCAGGGGCATCGGCAGCAAAGGCTTTCTGCTGAGCAGCGGCCTCCTCGGCCGCGGCCTCGGCAGCAGCCTCCTCCGCAGCGGCCTCCTCGGCTTCTGTCTGTTCGAGCGCTTCGTAAAACTTCTCCACGGCGTCGCGAATCTTCTCCACCATCTTTTCGCCAATCCCCTGGAGTTGCATCAATTGTTCGGGAGTCTGGTTGCCCAGGTCCTCCACGGTTTTGATCCCGGCCTCTTGAAGCTTTTCAACCAGCTTGGGCGTCAGCCCCTCCAGCTCGGCGATGGACGTCTGCGCGTGCGCCATGGCAGCCATCTGGGACTCGACTTCGCGCCGCTTCTCCTCTTCGCTCTTCACATCGATATGCCACCCGATGAGTTTGGACGCGAGGCGGACGTTCTGACCCTTCTTTCCAATTGCCAGCGACAGCTGGGAATCCTCAACGACCACTTCCAGTTCCCGGTCCTCGGGATCGAGGATTGCCACACGACTGACCTTCGCAGGGCTCAACGCGTGCGTCGCAAATGAGACGATATCGTCGGAGTACTCGATGATATCGATCTTCTCGCCTCGAAGTTCCCGGATGACCGCTTGCACCCGGAGTCCCTTCATGCCGACACAGGCCCCCACACTGTCCACATCCCGATCTTTGGACAGAACAGCAATCTTGGTGCGCTCGCCCGCTTCTCGCACACACCCCTTCACCGCCACCGTGCTGTCATAGATCTCCGGCACTTCCATCTCAAACATCCGAATCACCAGTTGCGGGTCAGCCCGGGAGAGCACCACCTGAGGAAGCTTGGAGCTCTTGTCCACGCGCACGATAACGGCACGAACCCGCTCTCCGAAGGAGAATTTTTCCAGTCTTGACTGCTCCCGCTTCGGAACCACACCTTCCGTTTTGCCCAGGTCCACGATGATGTCACCGTTTTCAAACCGCTTCACGGTGCAGTTCATTAACTCCCCGATGCGATTGCTGTATTCCCCGAAAACATTGTCGCGCTCTGCTTCGCGGACCTTTTGAAAGATCACCTGCTTGGCGGTCTGGGCGGCGATTCGGCCCAGGACTTCAATCGATTTCGGAATCCGGATTTCATCGTCGATCTGGGCGGACGGGTTGATCCGGCGAGCTTCCTCGAGGCTCATTTCCTTGAGCGGATTGGTCACCTCGTCGAGCACCTTCTTGACGGAGTAAACCTGAATCCGGCCGGTCTCCTCGTCGAACTTGGCAAAAAGATCCTCATTCGTCTTGTAATACTTCCGAGCGGCGACCAGGAGAGCGTCTTCCACAGCCGTTAAGACGATCTTGGGATCGATGCCCTTCTCTTTGGCGAGTTGATCGATGCTTTCATAGAGCTCATTCAACATGCAAGTGCTCCTCGACTGCTAATCTTTGGACTGCTCCGGGTCGGACTCCAAGGGCGACCGGCCTGCTGAGGTCGCCTCGATTCACGCACCTCCGACGCTAGATGCTTCGCCCTTTGGGATGCCGTCATTCGCGACGGCTACATATCGGGCCTACCACTCCACCACAAGATTAGCTTTTTCAACTTGATCGAAAGGAATTTCCACGTGATGGGTCCGGGAAACCGCGAGGGTAATGATCCCCTCCTGGAACTTCACCAATCTTCCCTGAAAGGACCTGCCCGCTTCAATGGGTGCGCGGGTGCGAATCTTGGCGAGCCGGCCGAGAAACCGCTGATAGTCTTCCGCGCGCATCAGCTTGCGATCCAGGCCGGGGGAAGAGACTTCCAGATGGTACCGGTGGGGGATGAGATCTTCCACATCCAAAAGCACCCCCAGCCGCTTGCTCACACGCTCGCAATCTTCCACGGTCACGCCCTCGGGAGCCCGATCGATGTACAACCGCAGGAAGCGGCTGTTGACTGTGCCGGCCCATTCGATGTCGACCAATTCCAACCCCTCCTCCCGAATGACCCGGTCGGCCAGTGCTCGGATCGGCTCCAAAACTTCCATAAATAATACCCACAATAAAAAAGTGGGCTTGCGCCCACTTCAATGCGAAATATTATACTCCCCGCTCCATGTCATGGCAAGAGGTTTTATCTCGCTCAGTACCCAGCGACCGTTCCTTGACACTTCAAAAACAAAAGTGTTACAAATGCGGGGGTCTGAATGCCCGCGGGGATGAAGGGGCTCTTGCCTAGTCCGTGAAAACACCCGGTGGGACCGCGGGTGCAAGAGCTGTCCCAGGCGACAAAGAAATTCCCAATGATCAAAAAATACGCCGCGTATGTCGATTTCGAGCGTTTGCAGCAGGAGTTGAACCAGTTGCTGGAGGAGTTGTCGCGCCTCGGTCCCGACATTGCAACCTGGTCCTCGGGAAATTGGCATCCACCGGTCGACATCTTCGAGACCAAGGACGAGGTCGTGGTGCTGATTGAGCTTCCCGGCGTTCGAAAGCCCGATACCTCGGTCGCTCTAAAACATAACACCCTGGTGATTTCAGGTCGGAAGTATGAGGACAACACCGCCGAGAACAATGCCTGTTTCTTGTGTCTCGAGCGCAGCTATGGGGAGTTTCGTCGAGTCGTCCCCTTGACCACATTAGTGGACCCGCACAATGGAAGGGCCACCCTGAAAAACGGAATTTTGACGATACGGCTGGCCAGAATCGTGGATTCCAGAAAGTCTGAGTACCACATCAGGATCAAAGAGGACTGAACCCGCCTCCGCCTGCTGTGATTTGGGGCTGTTCCATGGCGAGTCAGACGGCATAAGAGCCTGGGGCGGATCAGAGTTAATCCCCCCGAGGCGGGACTCCACACCTGGAGCCTGCAATTGATGTACTCTTTCATCATCATACGAGAGGATCATGGCTGAAAACGAAAAGACCAACGAAGTGTCCGACGAGCAGATCAAGATCCCGGAGATGCTTCCTGTTTTGCCGATCCGTGACATTGTCATCTTCCCTTTCATGATCATCCCGCTGTCGGTGGCGCGGGACCGCTCCATCAAGGCCGTGGACCAAGCGCTCACGGAACAGCGGCTGATTCTTCTCCTGGCACAAAAATCAGTGGACCAGGACGATCCCAAATCCGAGGACCTGTATCCGGTCGGTACCGTGGCCACCATTATGCGGCTGCTGAAATTGCCCGACGGCCGGGTCAGGATCCTGGTCCAGGGATTGGCCAGGGCACAAGCCGTCTCCTTCGATGAGTCGCTCACTTTTACGCGGGCCAAGCTGGAAGTGCTCAATGAACCCACGGTCAACCTGAAAGCGGTCGAGACGGAAGCGCTAATCCGAAATGTGAAATCGGAAGTGGATAAGGCGGTCAACCTGGGAAAGAGCATCTCGCCCGAAATTCTGGTCATCATCTCCAACCTGGACGACCCCGGTCGACTGGCTGATCTGGTCGCCTCCAATTTGGAGCTGAAGGTCGAGGTGGCCCAGCGCGTCCTCGAATCGGTCGACCCCGTCGACCGGCTTCGCAAAATCAACGAGCTGCTTACCAAGGAGATCGAGCTCCTCACCGTGCAGCAACAGATTGATACGGCGGCCAAGGCCGACATCGACAAGTCCCAACGCGAGTACTACCTGCGTCAGCAGCTCAAGGCGATCCAGCAAGAACTGGGGGATGTCAACGAACTGCAAGAGGAGATCAACCAGTACCGGGAAAAGGTCGAAAAGGCCGGCATGCCCGCCGAAGTGCGCGAGGAGGTGGACCGTCAAGTCAAGAAACTCGAGCGAATGCATCCGGACGCCGCCGAGACCGCCACGCTTCGCAACTACCTCGACTGGATGGTGGAATTGCCCTGGTCCAAGCAGACCGTCGACAACCTGGACCTGAAGAAAGCGCAGTCCATCCTGGACAAGGATCATTACGGGCTCGAAAAGATCAAAGAACGCATTGTCGATTATCTGGCCGTTCGAAAGCTCAAAGAGAAATCAAAAGGCCCTATTCTCTGCTTTGTCGGCCCGCCGGGGGTGGGCAAGACCTCCCTGGGAAAATCCATCGCGCACGCCCTGGACCGCAAATTTGTCCGCCTCTCGCTCGGCGGGGTCCACGATGAGGCCGAGATCCGGGGCCACCGCCGCACTTACGTGGGGGCCATGCCCGGACGGATTGTCCAGGGAATTCGACAGGCGGGCACCAACAATCCCGTGTTCATGCTCGACGAGGTCGATAAAATTGGCGCGGATTACCGTGGGGACCCGTCCTCAGCGCTCCTTGAAGTGCTGGATCCGGAACAGAATTTCTCCTTCCGAGACCATTACCTGGGCGTGCCCTTTGATCTCTCTAATGTCATGTTCATCACTACGGCCAATATTATCGATACGATTCAACCGGCCTTTCTGGACCGCATGGAGGTCATTACGCTGTCCGGTTACACCGAACAGGAAAAGCTTCAAATCGCGGTGCGACATCTGATCCCCAAGCAACTCGATGAGAATGGGCTGAAATCCGAGCAGATCGAGTTCACCGAGACCGTGCTGAAGCGGATCATTACACAGTACACCCGGGAAGCCGGCCTCCGAAACCTCGAGCGTGAAATCGGAACAGTGTGCCGAAAAGTGGCGCGACGCATTGCGGAAGGGAAAACCGAGAAATTTAAGGTTGTTGAACAAAAGCTCGAGGAATTCCTCGGCCCTCCGAAGATCCTGCCTGAGGAAATTTTGAAAAAGGACCAGGTCGGTGTCGCGACGGGGCTGGTCTGGACGCCGGTCGGCGGCGAAATCATTTTTGTGGAAGCGACCACCATGAAGGGGAAAGGGACGCTCCTGCTGACGGGTCATTTGGGCGAGGTCATGAAGGAATCCGCTCAAGCGGCCCTGAGTTATGCCCGCGCTCATGCCCGCGAATTCCATATCGACGAGGAATTCTTCGGCAATAACGACATTCATCTGCACGTGCCCGAAGGCGCGATCCCGAAGGATGGCCCATCCGCCGGGATTACGATGGCCACCGCGATGATCTCAGCGTTCACCGGGCGACTGGTCAAGAAATCAGTGGCCATGACCGGCGAGATCACCCTCCGGGGCAACGTGCTCCCGATCGGCGGCCTCAAGGAGAAAGTACTGGCGGCCCACCGTGCGAAGATCCGGTTGGTGATTGTGCCCGCCCTCAACCGGAAAGATCTCAAGGACATTCCCGAGGAGATCCGGAAGGAGATGGAGTTTGTTTTTGTCGACAATGTCAAGTCCGTATTGGATGAGGCCCTCACCTCCGGCGCTAACGAGTCCGAGAAGCAAAAGTCCCTCACCAAATTGAAAGCACGGAAGGGCAGAAGTCAACGCCAACTTGTCCCGGCCCATTGACGGCCACTCTCCACGGCTCGAGGAGAAGGGACAGATTATAACTTTGGAGTGAGCGATGATCGCCCGGTCCTCCTGAATGCAAACCGCATTGCGGCTTCCCCAGACGCCTCGAACTTGATGAAGTTTAAGTCCGAACAGGAATTTATCGCGCGGATTCGAAAGCGGGCCCAAAAACGGCCCGTGGGATTGGTGCGCGGGATCGGGGATGATGCTGCGGTCATCGGGTCGCCCCCGGGCCTGAGATGGTGTCTCACCACCGATCTCCTGATAGAGGGAATCCACTTTGACCTGCGCTTTGATTCTCCCCATTCCGTGGGGCACAAATCGCTGGCCGCGGGCTTGAGCGACCTCGCCGCCATGGGGGCGACTCCCCGGTTTGCCCTCATTTCGATCGCGACTCCCCCCAACCGTGCTCATGGATTTCTTCCCCGCTTTTACCAGGGTTTCCTGGAACTGGCGGATCGTCACAACGTCGCACTGATCGGCGGGGACACCTCGAGTGCCAGGAGACAAATCTGCATTGACGTCATCGCAGTGGGATCTGTCAGAGCGGGGCATGAGGTCCTGCGTTCAGGGGCCCGGGCGGGAGATTATCTTTTTGTGACGGGTACGATCGGTAAGGCCGCGCTGGGATTGGACCTGCTCCGCCATGGGAAGTCTCCGGCTGGGGGCAGGGAAAAACTCGCCGTGGCGAGCCACCGTTACCCTACTCCTCGCACCGGAGCAGGCATGCAGCTGGGCAAGACCCGCCTCGCGGCCTCCATGATCGATATCAGCGACGGCCTTTCAACCGACCTGAACCATCTCTGCAAGGAGAGTGCGGTGGGGGCGAGAGTTTATGAAACCCGTCTTCCCTTCCTCGGTGCAACTTTTTCCAAGCGGATGTTGAAGTATGCACTTACCGGAGGCGAGGACTATGAACTGCTCTTCTCCGTCCGGGAGGACAGGGTCGGGGAATTGCATGGAGAGATCGGGGGCGTCCCTGTCAGGGAGATCGGGAGAATTGTTCCCCGGAGCAAGGGAGTCAGAATCGTCCGGGCCAATGGGGCCATTGAGCCCATAACACCGGCCGGTTGGGATCACTTCCGATAAAAAGCAATGCTTCGCGTCAACCTTAAAAAGGAAATTGAAAGGCTGCTTCACATTCACGACAGCCCCGAGCGGACTGCGCTGGCCTTCGCCATCGGGGTTTTCTTTGGGTTTTCGCCTTTCTTGGGTTTCCATACCATCCTGGCACTGCTGGTGGCTTTCCTTTTCCGTCTTAACCGGGTAGCGTCCTTGATCGGAGTGTATTTGAATACGCCCTGGACAGTGATCCCCGTGGCCATGGCTTCAACCTCACTGGGCGCCAAGGTCCTGGGGTTTGCAGGCCATCGTTATCAAAGGTTCAACTGGCATGAACTGGGGAGTCTCCTCTTCTGGTCGCATCTCCCCCAAGAGTTTCGATTGCACTATCACACCCTCTATCCCTTCTTTGTGGGATCGATGATCTGTGCGGTTGTTCTTGCGATCATTGCGTACCCCGTGTGCCTGTGGTTTGTTCGTACTTATCGACACCGCATTCAACACCTGAAGGACTGAAAGGGTTGCCAAGGATCGAAATATGAAACCGCCGGAAGACCAAATTCAGATCAGCCCGTGCAAGAAGCTGCGCGGGAGTGTTTCAGTTCCTGGCGATAAATCGATTTCCCACCGTCTGGCGATGCTGGCCTCCATTGCAGAGGGAGAATCCACGATTGCCAATTTCTCCACCAGCGCCGATTGCCATTCGACCCTGGATTGTCTCCGCGCCCTGGGTATTGATGCCACCGTTCGTGATGGGACTCTCCTGACTATTCGAGGACGCGGCCTGACGGGATTCCAAGTGCCGGCTCAACCCTTGAATGCCGGGAATTCGGGCTCGACCTTGCGGATGCTCGCAGGCATTCTTGCGGGCCAACCCTTTTCCGCCACTCTGACCGGGGATGCATCCCTTTGCGGGCGGCCCGTGGATCGAATCATGGAACCGCTCTCGCGCATGGGAGCACGCTTCGAGGCACGCGATCACAAGTTTCCACCTCTGAAGGTGTTGGGCGGCCCTCTTCGATGGATCTCCTACAGCCCCACCGTTTCAAGTGCACAGGTAAAAACCGCCATTCTCTTCGCCGGTCTTCTGGCGGAAGGCCGAACCGAGGTCATAGAACGCGTCCCGACCCGCAACCACACCGAGATCGCCCTGCCACAGTTCGGCGCTGCCATTGAAGTCAGTCCCCTGTCCGTTTCAGTGACCGGCAGGAAACGCTTGCATGGAAGTAAGTTCATCGTGCCGGGCGACCCTTCATCCGCCGCGTTCTTTGTGGTGGCAGGACTGCTGGTCCCTGACGCAGAATTGACTCTCCATGCAGTCGGATTAAATCCCACCCGAATTGAGTTCTTCGAATTCGTCAGAGCCATGGGGGGGAGAGTTCAGATTCTGAATCTCCGGGAGCAGAATGGTGAACCGGTAGGAGATGTGCAGGTCCGCTCCAGCGAAATCGAGGGCGGGTTCATTGCTCCTCACCAGGTCCCCTTGCTGATTGACGAGATTCCCATTCTGGCCGTGGCGGGGGCCAGAAGCCGGAAGGGGCTGGCGATTCGCGGAGCACAGGAACTTCGAGTCAAAGAGAGCGACCGCATTGCCGCGGTCGTAAAAAACCTTGCAGCCATGGGCGCCGAAGTAAAAGAATTGGACGACGGATTTGAAGTGAAAGGCAACCAACTATTGAAAGGATCACACCTCGAATCTTTTGGAGACCATCGTATCGCCATGGCGTTTTCCATCGCCGCGCTCCTCGCGGATTCCCCTTCTATCATCCATGGATCTGATTGTGTGAAGATATCCTTCCCTGCCTTCTTTAGTATTCTGCATTCCCTTCGGGGTTGAGTAGAGGCGCTCCCGCCCTCTCTCCCGCGCCGCGGTTCCGCGTGAACCCATCCTTGTCCGCCCCTTGGACTCTTGTCTCCATCCCCGATCATCCTCGATCCATCGTAGGGGCGCATCGCTATGCGCCCCTACCGGGAAGATCCCATAATTACCCCTTGTAACTCTAATTCCAACAGTTGCATCAGGCAGACGCTTTACCCCCCTGCCACTCGCATCTCCACTCCTGGCCGTCCACAAACCCATAAAGACAGCAATGAGATGGCCTCCCGGTGCCCGTTGATGGGTTGAATTCGACTATTCATGTCGGAAGTCTGCCCGTTTAATGTAATTGGATATTAATTCACTCATTTCATCGGAATAATGGGCCTCTTTTAATGGCCCACATCCACCACCGCCAAGGGGCGATGCTATAACAAGCACCGCGGAAATGACCGCTCTGTTACAGATTCGGGGCCGTCGACCTGTGATTGAGTAATTGCGGCCCAACGGAAACCTTTTAAAAATAAAGCGCCACCATGAAGGGGTGAATCATGAGTACAAATTTCGAGAACTCCAAACCTGAGTTCCCCATCCTGACGGTGATCCCGTCTTCTTCCAATTCGGGCGTCAATGGACCCATCCAGATCTCGACGGGGCCTTCAACCGAGCAACTGATCAAGGAGAAGCTGCTCGAGGAGCGCCTGCGGTTAATCCGGGAACTGGGATATGAAGAGAAAAAGACGAAAACATTCAAGAAGCCCGAGGAGAAACCGTTCACCGCTTCCCAGCGCAACCATACGACGATCTTGTTCGGCGGTCTGACCTGGAAGCACGAGAAGATTATTCACGGGGCACTGGAAGGCCTCGGCTACAAGTGTGAAGCCGTTCCTACCCCTAACGTGCGCGCCTTCCAGCTGGGAAAGGAATACGGGAATAACGGACAGTGTAATCCCACCTATTTCACAGTCGGAAATCTTGTTCAATACCTCCAGAGGCTGGAAGAGTCAGGCATGGCCCGCCAGGACATCATCGACAACTATGTTTTCTTTACGGCGGGCGCCTGCGGGCCGTGTCGTTTCGGAATGTACGAAGCCGAATACCGGCTGGCCTTGCGGAACTCCGGTTTTGAAGGCTTCCGGGTCCTACTCTTTCAACAGTCCGGTGGATTGAACCAGGCGGAGGCGGAAGCCGGCCTGGAAATGAATCTCGATTTCTTCCTCGGGATTCTCAACGCTATGAACATTGGCGATTTGATCAATGATTGTGCCTACCAGATTCGTCCCTATGAGGTGAACAAGGGCGAGACCGACCAGGTGCTAGATGAGTGTGTGGACTATCTGCACGATGTGATCAAGAAACACGAACCCTACAAGGTCGAGGGAAAATTCGCGGAACTGGTCAATCGCTTTCCTTCCGCTGCCGGGACGGCCGAATATGTAGGCAAGTTTCTGACTCAGCTCTATGGCGATGAATACACCGGGGCGCTCCGCCATGTGCGCGACCGGTTGAACTCCATTGAAGTGGACCGCACCCGCGTCAAGCCCATTGTCAAAATTACCGGTGAGTTTTGGGCTCAGACCACGGAGGGCGAGGGCAACTTCAACATGTTCAAGTTCCTGGAACGGGAGGGCGCCCAAGTGCTGGTGGAGCCGGTGGGAACCTGGATCATGTATATGATCCATCAAGCGAAACAGGGTATTCGAGACCGCAAAGGGGTCGTGGAAAATCAAGAAGCGGCAAAAGCGTGGGAGGTCACCAAGAAGCTCGCTCAGAACTGGCACTACCGGAGCGTTCTTGGAAAACTGACGGTTGCCGAAAAGATCTTCAAGCGCGAATGGAACCGCCTGCGAGACGCGCTCGACCATATGCCCCACGACCTGACCGACCAGTACGAGCTCCAGCGGCTGGGCCATCCCTTTTATAACAGCCGGGCCGGCGGCGGCGAAGGGCATTTAGAGGTCGCCAAGAACATCTATTACTCCAACAAGGGAATCTGCCACATGGTCCTCTCGCTCAAACCGTTTGGCTGCATGCCTTCCACGCAATCTGATGGGGCTCAATCCGCGGTCGTGAACCAGTACAAGGACATGATCTACCTGCCCATCGAGACATCCGGCGAGGGAGAGATCAACGCTCACAGTCGCGTGCAGATGGCTCTGGGAGAAGCTAAGGTGAAAGCCAAGGCGGAGTTTGCAGAGATTCTCAAACAAACGGGATACACCCTGGAAGAAGTGAAAACCTTTGTGGACGACCATCCGGAACTGAAGCGGCCGATGTACCGGGTCCCCCATTACAAGGGGGTCATCGGTGTGGGCGCATCCTTCGTAAAGCATGTGGGTGAAATGATGAAAGCTGAATCGCGCTCAACAGCTTCCTTCACCAACCAGCAGGTTCAAGCCTCAGCGTAGGATCGTCCCGCTGGAGGGATGACCGGACCCCGGACTCCAGGCGTCTCACGTATACAACAATTGAGGGATTCGAGAATGGACAACGTCAATCAAAAGAATTATCTGATAGGGATGGATGTCGGCTCCACGACCGTGAAAGCCGTGGTCATTGACACCGCGACCGATGAGATCCTGTGGAAGGATTATCAAAGGCACGACACAAAACAGCCCGAGAAGACCCTGGAACTGCTCCAGCGCATCGAGAAGGATGTTCCGATTCCCGATCCTAAGCAGGTTCGTATTTTCATCACAGGGTCAGGCGGGAGCGGCATTGCCCCCCGGATCGGGGCGAAGTTTGTCCAGGAAGTCAACGCGGTGTCTCTCGCTGTGGAAAAACTCTATCCGAAAACAGGATCTGTGATTGAATTGGGCGGCCAGGACGCCAAGATCATCATCTTCAAGGAAGATCCCGAAACCGGGAAAAAGAAGAAGATCCCTTCCATGAACGACAAATGTGCGGGCGGAACCGGAGCGGTGATCGACAAGATCAACGCCAAGCTTCGCATCCCCTCGGATGAGCTGTGCAAACAAGGCTATATGGGGAGAAAGCTTCATCCCGTGGCGGGAAAATGCGGGGTGTTTGCGGAGACTGATATCAACTCGCTCCAGAAAATGGGCGTTCCCCGCGATGAGTTGATGGCCTCGTTATTCGAGGCGATTGTGGGACAAAACCTGGCGGTGTTGACCCGCGGAAATACGCTGCGACCTGAAGTGCTGCTGCTGGGTGGTCCGAACACCTATATTCAGGGGATGATGGAGGCATGGAAGTACAACATTCCCAAGGTGTGGCAGGAACGCAATTACCCCCTGCCGGAAGGGGTCGACCCCGCTGACCTCATCAAGGTCCCGGACAATGCCCAATATTTTGCCGCTATCGGGGCTTGTGAGTATGGGAAGACCGAAGAGGCCGAGATCGGGGTTTACAAGGGATGGCAGGACCTCGAGCACTACATTACTTTCGGCCGCGCGGAAGAAAAGATGAAGAAGGGCGCCGGGGCGGGCCTTTCCAAGAACGAGGAGGAATTGACGGCGTTCAAGGACCGCTATAAAGGAAAGAAATTTGTTCCGGCCACGTTCACGCCGGGCGATGTGGTGGAAGGTTTCATCGGTCTTGATGGCGGATCCACATCTACGAAGGCCGTTCTTCTCGACAAGAAGCGGAATGTCCTGGTGAAGACTTACCAGCTCTCCAAGGGGAATCCCATTGAAGATACCATCGAGGTCTTCGGAAAATTGAAGAAGCAGGTGGAAGACCAGGGGGCCACGCTGAAGGTGTTGGGTGTAGGGACGACCGGATATGCCAAGGACATTTTGAAGGATACCTTGATGGCCGATGTTGCCCTGGTCGAAACGGTCGCTCACACCGAGTCGGCCCTCCAGTTTTACAGGGATGTGGATGTGATCTGCGATGTGGGCGGTCAGGACATCAAGCTGATCATCTTGAAGAACCGGCAGGTCAAGGATTTCAAGTTGAACACGCAGTGCTCCGCAGGCAATGGCTATTTCCTCCAATCGACCGCTGAAGGCTTTGGCCTCCCGGTTGAGCAGTACGCCGATATCGCCTTCAAGGCGCAATCCATGCCAACGTTTGGATATGGGTGCGCCGTCTTCATGCAGTCCGATATCGTGGACTTTCAACGGCAGGGGTGGAAGCCCGAGGAGATCATGGCGGGGCTGGCCGCCGTGTTACCGAAGAATATCTGGCTCTACGTTTCGCAGATTCCCAACATCGCCGCCCTGGGGACCAACTTTGTCCTCCAGGGAGGCACGCAACACAATCTGGCTGCCGTCAAGTCCCAGGTCGACTTCATTGAATCGCGATTCAAGGGAAAGGAAGTGCAGCCTCGTGTAATCGTCCACGAACACTGCGGGGAGTCGGGGGCGATCGGCGCGGCGATTGAGTGCGTCCGCCTTTTCGAGAACGGTCATCAGTCTACCTTCATCGGCATGGAGGCCGTTCAGAAGATTTCGTACGTGACCCATCGCAACGAAAACACTCGCTGCTACTTTTGCAAGAACAAGTGTCTTCGAACCTTCATCGATGTCAAGACGGGCGTCTTGGAGAACATTGAGGTCCCCAAGAAATCAAAGATCCCGCTCGAGGCGGGGATCAAGCGCCTGATCGTCGGGAATAGCTGCGAAAAGGGCCTGGTAGAAGACGTCGATGACATGCGCGTCATCAAGAAGGGCCTCGACACCGTCAAGTCGGCCAATCCCAACCTGGTGGAGATCGCCGCCAAGGAATGTTGGCGGTCCATGAAACCCAGGCGGGTGGCGGATGCCATTCCAAAATTCGCCGTGACCGCCGCTCAGAAAAAACGGGTGGAGTTGATGAAGAAGCGCTCCGAGATTCGGATTGGCATTCCCCGCGTCCTGAACATGTACTCCCAAAATCCCCTGTTCAGCGCCTATTTTGAATCCCTCGGGGTCAAGCCGGAGAATCTTATCTACTCCGATTTCACCACCGAGCAACTTTATAAAGACGGGGCCAAGCGCGGGGCCATTGATCCCTGCTTCCCATCGAAGGTCGGCATTCCCCACGTTCACAACCTGCTCTATGTCCATCACAAGAAGAAGCCGCTCGATTTCATTTTCTTCCCGATGATTGATTGCCTGACCTCCGATCTGCAGCACACCCAGGCCAGCCGTTCGTGTCCGACTGTGGCCGCGACGCCGGAGGCCGTCAAAGCGGCCTTCATGAAGGAAGGCGATGTATTCGCAAAAATGGGGACCCGATTCCTCAATACCTTTGTAAACCTGAGTACTCCGAAACTCTTTGGGAAACAGATGTATGATGAATTCAAGGATATTTTGGGACTGAGCGAGGAGGAGAATCATCGCGCCATCAATGAGGCTTACAAGGCGTTGGACAAGTTTTCAAACGTCATTCAACGCGGGAAGGCCCGCGAGGTTTTGGAGCAATTGGAGCGCGAAGAACGCCTCGGTATCGTCCTGTTAGGGCGCCCCTATCATAACGATCCCGGCATCAATCACGAGATTCTTGAAGAGTTTCAAAAGCAAGGTTACCCGGTCTTTGCCGAGGACGCCCTTCCGATCGACGACGACATCCTGGATCGACTCTTCGGCGACGAGGTCCGTGCCGGAGACATCAAGCATCCGATGGATATCAGCGACGTCTGGAAAAACAGCTACTCGGAGAACACGAGCCGGAAGGTGTGGGCCGCCAAGTACGTGGCCCGCCATCCCAACCTCATCGCGCTCGAGTTGTCCTCCTTCAAATGCGGACACGACGCCCCCATCTACACGGTGGTGGAAGAGATCGTCCAGAATTCGGGGACCCCGTATTTCTGTTTCAAGGATATCGACGAGAACAAACCCACCGGCTCCATTAAGATTCGGGTCGAGACAATTACCTACTTCCTGAAACGATACCGGGAGGACATGATCGCGAATAAGAATAAGGAACAGACCTTGGAACAACGGCTGGCCGAATACGAGCGCCGGCTCCGCACCCAATTGACGGCAACTGAGAGTTCCCCGCAACAGGTTTCGGAGGAGCTCCTTCCCCCGATCCTCGACAACTACTTCCCTGCCAGTCAACTGGCAGCCACTGTAGAGGAGGAGCGTCGAGTCAACAGCTGAAGACCAAGGAGATTGATAAGTGCCACAATGGCAGGGACCTGTTCCCTGCCATTTTTTCAGGTGGGTGATTCGGTAACGCCCTCCCTTTGCGACGAAGGTGATTTGTGGTAACCTTGGCGCGATTCGACATCACCACAAAACCTGAGGGAAAACCCTTCGCACGGAGCGAATGAGATGCTTGAAGCCAACCGCGTCATGTTTGAGATTTATCGTGAGGAAAGTTACAACCGCCGTTACAAGGTCGTCTATTTCACCGAGCTCAACGATCACAATAAGGAAACAGAGATCAATCGAGCGCTCGCGGGTGAGCATTACTATGATGGATTCCTGCGGGAGTACCGGAAAGAGGAGGCCAAGGCCATCATCACCCGGTTCCTTGAAAAGATGAACAGTGGCGAGCAAATTCCTCCGGAGCAACTTGAGCAAGAGTTGCACGATTATTTAGGATGAGGATGCAGGCTCTAAAGTTATGGGCGAGGTTAGCGAGGTGAACACACTCTTCCAAAAGGGGTTGCTGCAGTTGGAACAAGCCGAGTTTGAAGTGGCCCGGGAGTGTTTTGAAGCCGTGGTGATCGAAGAGGCCTCCAACAGCGAAGCTTGGTTTAAGCTGGGAATCTGTTATCTGGAGACGGGCCGTCCCGACCTGGCGATTGAGGCGTTGAGCCGAACCCTTCGCTTGAAGCCTGAGAACGCAGATGCCCATTACCTGCTGGGTAACGCCTATGGAAGCACCGGGCTGCTGGAAAAAGCCCAGGAGATGTACGAGAACGCCCTCAATGTACAACCCCACCATCCCAAGGCCGAGGAATTCCTGACCCGGACCCAGTCGCTCATTCAAAGCCGCGAGCATTTCCGTATGGCGGCCCGCTTGTTTGATGAGGGGAAATTCAAGGATCCCGCTACGGATGACCTTCTGTGGCTCAATCAAGCCTTTCGCGAGCTGATCCATTCTGTGTCTTCCTTTCCACAATCGCCGGCAGGGCGTGAGTTTGAGTCTTGCATCAAACTGATTCTGGATCGAAAACTAGAGCAACGGATTGAAGTTCCAATAAGCGTAGAAAACCGTTTATGGGCTGAGCATTGTGAGCGCGGAAAGTCGTTTCTAACATCGAGACTGTGGCCGGGCGCCTATCAAGCCTACTCTGAAGCCACCCAATTCGAAGCAGGCCACCCCTTTGTTCATCACGCCCTGGGAATTTCACAATATCAAATGGGCGATCTGGATGGAGCCATGAAATCCTGGTTGGCAGTCCTCGAGATAGATCCCGAATTCAATTTTGCGAGGCTTGGCTGTTTGCAGGTGCCAAAGCAATATCAAGCCAAAGCGCATTAATTCCCATTTCCCAATGACAAAAAAGAAAGGGCCCTTCCGAAAAGAAGTCATCGAATTCGCGCTGGACCGCGACGTCCAGGAGGAGATTGAACGGGCTCTGCTGGCGATCAAGAAACACCCCAACAACAGTTCTTTTTACGTGAGCTTGGGCGACCTTTATTACAGCCAGAAGAAAATGGAGCCGGCCGTTTCCACTTACGTTCAAGCCTTGCAGGTTGACCCTGGAAACACTCGGGCCCACACGCGACTCGGTCAAATCTGCGCCATGTACGAGCTCTACTCCGAAGCCTGGCAACATGCGCGGGCCGCCGCATTGCTGGGCGATCCCCATTTGAAAGAGCAGCTCGAGCGCAACGGCATTCCGGAACCGCCCTCACAATCTGCGTAGCCCGTCCTTTGGAGTGCGGAACTCCCAGTTTCGCTGTCCCCGACCTCGCCAATCTCTTCCCTCAAGCTCAATCCCATACGCAACTGGAAAGACTTGACCTAAATTATTGGGGTTGAACTTTGAGGTAAAGGCAGCAAAAACGTAAAATCAGTTTTTACCTGGATAACAAGATAACAATGCCAACAGACAACCAGCCAGAAGCAGTGAAAAGCAACGAAGGAGAAGGAGGACGATAAGGCACAATGAGTACCCAATTAATGGTTGCGCTTCTTCTGATACTTACATGCCCCATAGGTGCGTTCTCCATCGACTCGCACCCGAACTTGGCTCGAGTGTTGTCCCGACCAAATGTGAAGCGATTGAACAGGGATGGAACGGCAAGAATCGTCGGCCTCGCCCTGCACCATTGACGCACGTTTGCCACGTAGCGGCTTCCACAAAGGGACTTCTAGCAATGATTGGATGGAGAGCGAATGATTGCGGTGACGTCTTTCCCATCTCCATTGATTGTGAAGATGCGACCCCTACACATTTTTAGAATCTGCCATGATCCAACTCCGTAGGAGTGCCATATTTATAGACAAGCCGCCCCCTTGTTGTCTCCTTCGGTTGAACCCCGTCAGGGGTGACACCTGAGTTGCTATTCTTACCCACGACCAGAGATACATTTTCAAGCCTGTTGAGGGTTGACGAGGGAAGGTTAGCAGCCCAGATATCACCCCTGGCGGGGTTCAACTAAAATGGGAGAAAAGGGGGTTCGTAAGGCTATAAATATGACACTCCTATGGAGTTGAATCACCGCAGCATCAGGATAACCGGAGGCCTTCAGCGCTGTTCTACCCAATTTTCTGCCACTGGGGTTTGGGCTGTAGCCTGGGAATTTTCATTTATTCAGAATTTAGAGCCTGAAATTATTCGCCTAATCTCGAGGGCATGATGAATGGAGGGGTGAATGATGGGTCGCGGTAGGGATGCCCGTCGCCGGGCACCCCCCGCACAGATCCGTACGTGCGCAACTAGCGCATACGGCTCCTATCTTGGATGAATGGCGTCGAAGTGAACCTGGCGCACGCCAGTCGTACGGCATATAGCCTTCTCTGGCCGGTCTGCTGTCTCGACGACCGCAGACAAAGGGGAGGTCTCCCGGTTCTCGTGCATGAAGTTTCTTGGCGTGCACGGGGTCTACGACTACGGGGGGTCCTGGTCGGGCTCACGGTCTGGCGCCCGCGCTGATGTGGCCTTCCCCTTACGACCACAGGGTCGGCACCCCCAAGGAAGTTTTCGAAGCTCAATACCCGGCCCACCAATGCCCCTGTCTACGCTTCAACTGTGTCGCCTCGCCGCGCCCCAGGCAAGACTCGGGGTCAGGATGGTTCGTTACTGCTTTCCTGTGCAGCTCTTTCATCTACTACTTCATGCCGGTTTATCCCGGCGCTCGGTCGCATCTCCATAATCCATATTTCGTCTCGGTCTTGAGTATTGATGTGTATTCTCAAGAGGTTTGAGTCGGGGTCGAGAACGAGGGCGACGGTCCAGTCGGCTCGCAGCAAGGGCCTGAAGCGTCGGACGACTTCGCAAACAGCCTTGGCGCGTATCCCTCGTCAGTCAAAATATGGATTATGGAGATGCGACCCCAATTCCCCTTCCTAGGAGATGACTTGCCTTCTATTCCCGCTCAGAATTCCTACAGCCTTGCCGTTGCGGTTACCGCGGGAAAAAGTCAGTTTCAGCCCATAAATCGTTGCCGATCCCTCTGCGTAGTTATTCTTGAACCGAATGGCTCCAATCAGTTTTCCGCCTTCGTCATAAGCCTTCGCTATCCCATCTGGGATATGACCCGATACAGGCTTTAGGTTCCCGACACTATCCGCCCGCTGCCGCGCAATCTCCTCCGGGCCGTCAAAGAAGATCAGGTCTTCGTTGAACCACATTCGCCCGTCGCGAGGATGCCCATTCGGAGGCCGGAAGGTAACCTCCCCAGACCTCGCGATGCTTCCCGCAGGGAGAGCTAACAAAGCAACTAGCAAGAAAATGCATATCCGAAATCGAATCATAATGAGAATTTCCCGGGGAAATTTCCTGGGCTCAGATTGGGACGGGCTGTTGCCGAAACCCAAAGGCGCCCAGTCCGGGCACCGGGCCTACAGTGTAAGCCGATGATTCGTGGCTGTAGGCCGAATAAAGCGGGTCTTCGCGAAAACTGGGAAAACTGGGGACAGCCACCTGTTTTTGGCTAGAAATGCCTTTGTAACGTCCTTATTTCCCCCGAGAATCCTATGTCCGGCCACATTTTGGCTCCTCCTGATTCGAGACTGTTGACAAATCATGACTCCAACGTTAATATTTGCCTTTGACTCAGCAATCAAACCCGTAAGTAATGCACGCCCTCTCATTTGAGAGGCAGATTAACACTTTATTTAAGGAGAACAATCTCAATGGAAAACACAACCGCCGCCCAGGCACTCTTGCTGACGCCTATGGCTGTCACCAAGGTCAAGGAAATCATGGCGAAACAGCCCGAACAGTTCGAAGGCTTGCGCATTGCCGTCGTCGGCGGCGGATGCTCGGGTTTTCAGTACCACATGGGCTTTGAAAAGACTGCGGGCCTCAACGACCAGGTGCTGGAATTTGATGGCTTGAAGGTCATCGTCGACAACAACAGCCTGAACTACATCAAGGGCTGCGAAGTGGACTACGTCGAAGGCATGCAGGGAACCGGATTCAAGTTCAATAACCCCAATGCCACCTCCACGTGCGGTTGCGGCGAATCGTTCAAAGCATAACACCGTTTGCGAATAACTTCCTCTTTGCGGCTGAAGAAATCAGTGGTAATTTTCTTCAGCCGCAATGCCCTTCCATTTCCTGATTCAATCCCCCATCCCTTCGTCGACTCAAGCGGGTAGATCGTGCGCATCCTGTTGGCAAGCATACTGGCCAGATTCCAGGCTAGTGGCAATACTGTTCAGTTCACGAAGTCAGGGCCGAAACACCCCATTCGATTGGGCAGTTTTTAGTACGAAACTGTGCTCAGTGGATCGTCGATAGGTTGAGAAATGAAGAGATTCTTTCGCCCCTCCGGGGCTCAGATCTTTTTCCCACCCATACCCCGCCCTCGCCCCGCTAAAAGAAAAAGCGCGGGGCTCAGACGGGGCTACACTCTGGCTGCCCTCCGGGCCTAACTTGATTACACTCTTTCGGTCTCCGGGCCTAACCTGATTACACTCTTTCGGTCTCCGGGCCTAACTTGATTACACTCTTTCGGTCTCCGGGCCTAACTTGATTACACTCTTTCGGTCTCCGGGCCTAAGCGGGGCTCTTCCCCCAGCGGATCTTCGACAGACGGGACTAGAATTGTGCCTGCCCTCCGAGCCTCTGAATGGAAATGAACCGGGCATTTGATCAAGAAACTCGAGAGGCGGGATACAGTCTCCCTACCGTTCAATTAACGAAATCCGGGCTGAAACTCCCCATTCGATTGGACATTTCTTAAGACGAAACGCTGCTTAAATGAAGAGTACTGGGGCTAGGGGGGGACTTGTCTGAGCATTTGATGGGTTCACATCGTAGGGGCGTTCGCCGGGGCGGACTATGAGATCCCATCCATTTTGAAGCCGGATGCATGCCGGGGCATCCGCCGTTGGGGAGTGTGTGCCCCCACATTAAATCATGCGCGATACTGTACAAATTTCAAAGACGCTCGTATTAGATCTTCTGTTCGGCGTGGGATTTGTATTTCAACTGGTCAGAGAGTTTGGCGCCCTCGGGCAAGGTGGCGCGGCGGCGTACCGCAATAATCTCCGAAACAAATGCCACGCTAATCTCTTCGGCCGTTACGGCGCCAATATCCAGTCCGATCGGTGCAGTGACCTTCTTGAATAATTCCGGATCAAACCCTTCTTCTTCAAGCCTCTCGTAAAGGGTTCTTATCTTGCGTTTGCTACCGATCAGCCCGATATAGCGAGCCGGGGTCTGGATGGCCCAACGAAGGACATTCAGATCCTCCTTGTGACCTCGGGTAACGATCACCACATAGGACGACTCATTGACCTGGACGCGGGTGAAGGCGTTCTCAAAATAGTCCGCAATCACCTCTGCCGCCTCTGGAAATCTTTTCTGACTGGCATAATCGGGGCGGTCATCGACCACCACCGTTTGAAAGCCGGCCAGGGTAGCTACTTTCGAAATGGCCCGAGACACATGACCAGCGCCAAAGATGAAAAGGGTGGGAGGAGGAAGAATCGGCTCCACAAAAACCTCCAGGGTTCCGCCGCAAACCAGCCCGCTATGGTCCACGTCATCATCCGTCAGGTCGAAAGAAAGCATACGGGATTTCTCCTCTCGCATGGCCTTTTGAGCAGCGAGGACCACTTCGGCCTCGACACAGCCGCCCCCAATGGAGCCGACGATGGAACCATCCTCGCGAACCAGGATCTTCGCGGCCTCGTAACTGGGGATCGAGCCCCGTACACGGACGATCGTCGCCAACGCGGCCTGCTTGCCGCTCCTGCGAATCTTCGATATCTCTTCGTAAATGTCCATAATTATAGTCGTGTCCAAATCGAAAAAAGACGGACAGACACTTGCTTGGGTGCCATCCCCGCGAAGTTGCTTAAGAAAAGGTGTCTGTCCCTAATCCACCCCCCTCTTAGTGTCACTGGGTTGATCCGTCAGAATTCTCAGCACGGCCTCGAGCACCCCGCCGGCAATGGCGCGTGCTTTATCGGAAATCAGAAAACAGTTTTCCGGGTTGCCGCGAGGGTCGATGTCCGCCACTTTGATGCGGTCTGTCACCGGCGTGCCCTCATGCAGCAAGCCCCGCAGCACGCCCGTAAGCGTTGCCTTCACCGGGATACCGTTAACAGACCCAATAATATCACCGGCTTTCACGGAGTCGCCAATCTTTTTGGAAGTGAGAAAGACACCCTTCCCCGGCGGATAAACCACCCGGTCATTCGACGCCCCTTGCACTTCAGCGGGGACGCCGGTGTTTCCCTCTGCACTTCCCTTTTCGATGACCCGACCGAGATGGTGGCCGCGATTGGTCTCAATCACATAATCGGCATTGGTGAGTGCATCAAACCCAGGACCCAGCCCGACGACATGGACGCCTCGCGGGTACTCCCGTGCCACCGGAAGCTTCAACATCCGCGCATCCACAAGGATGGCCATCGTCTGCTGAAAGATCGGGGCCGTCAGCTTCAGCTCCGGATCAACGATCACGGGGAGATGGTTGTCCGCAATCTGATCCTTTGCTTCCTCCAGCGAGGACACGCGATGTCCTTCAAGATCCTCAACGTGATGCGATCCGCAGTAGATTGCTTCCGCGAATGCAACTCCGCGACGAATGGCGAGAGGGGTTTGAATTTCTGTCAGCACGGTTTTGAAGCCACACCGCCACAGCTTGTGCGCCACTCCGCTCGCCATCTCCCCCGCCCCGCGGATGAGGATAAAGCAATCCATGTTCGCGTGCCTCTTCAGAGTTCCTAGCCGGACAAGCCGGAACCAAGTCCAGTATTCATTAGGAAGCCAGGAAACCGGGGGATCGGTTGCCGGTGGAAGGCCGTCTCCAAAGGGATCGTCCGATTCTGTGCCGATTCAGGGTTTTTAACTTCCTATATTCCTGGCTTCCTAATGATAAATTCTTTTTGCCTTTATCGGCAGAAATTCTGTTGATGAGCGACTACTCATTCCATCGGATTCGCAGTCTCTCCCAATCTTCAACGCGATCGACATCGAGCAGAATGGCATCGTCGTCCATCTCCACCCACTCGACTTGTGAAGGGTGTCCTGTGAGGATTGACTTACAGCCGACATCGCCCCGCAAAGCCCGAATCTCATCCCAGAAAATCCGTGGGATGATGACTGGATTGCCTTGCTGCTCCTTGAAACGGGGGGCCACAATCTGGCCCGGGTTCAATTTCCAGCGGGATATCAGTTGGTCAACGATCCCGGGGTTGACCGCCGGCATGTCCGCATGGGCGATAAGCACCGCCTCGCTTATGGGGCTACACGCTCCCAGTCCGCACCGGATCGAGCTTGACATCCCGTCCGAAGGGGATAGATTGACGACCTTTTTGACTCGATCCTGGCGGGGAGGGATTTGCACTAAACGAGACGTTTCCGGGTTCACCACAAGGATCACCTCGTCGATTACACTGGCCTTCAACTGATCGGTCACCCACTCGATCAGCGGCTTCTGATGGATCAACTCTTCCAGCTTTTCACGACCATAGCGGCGTGAAAGGCCTGCAGCTAAAAGCAGGGTTGAGATCACTCGGGCACTTTAAGGAAAGCGAAGGAGGAAGTCAAGATGACGGCAGGTCCAGCGCGATTGCGTGCCCCGCGGCATGACGGGAATGCTCTCAAGTGGGTCGAATCACGGCACGGATTTCAGAATCACTGAGCACATGATTGGACTGTTTGGCCACGGCGTAAATGGCATCCACAAGCGGTTCGTTCGGAGCCATGCCATGTTTCTCCAACCAGTAGACGATGTTCGATTTTCCACTCATGGGCCCAATCTCAATCACCTGCTCCAGGCCGAAGAGGTGGGCGGGGACTCCGGAGTAAACGCTGTTGGCCAACGGCTCATCTTTTTTTCGAAATGCCTTGATGACTGCAGCGGCATGGACACCTGTGGCGGTTCGGAAGGCGTCGGCGCCAAACACGGGGTAATTCACCGGAATGGGTACCCGCGTCGCCTTGGACACCGCCTGGCAATATAACTTCAGTTTGCTCAAATCCTGATGAATGATCCCCATCAGCTTCAGATTGACCAGCAACTGGTCCATCGACGCATTACCCACGCGTTCGCCAATCCCCAGGGCGCACCCGTGAATCTGGTCCGCCCCCGCTTCAAGGGCCGCGAAGCAGTTGGGAATGGCGAGTCCGCGGTCACTGTGACCATGCCAGTCCACCCGGATCGTGGCGCCGCTTGGCTTCACGATTTGATCGACCACAAAATGGATCAGATTCTTGACCCCGGCCGGGGTGGCATGGCCCACCGTGTCACACACACAAATCGCCCGCGCCCCGCATTGAATCGCGGTTGCGTAGAGCAGCTTCACGGTTTCGGGATCAGCCCGCGTGGTATCTTCGGTCACGTACATGACCGGCAACCCCAGGTTGACGGCATAACGAACCGCGCGTTCCGTGGTTCGAACCAGGTGGTCCACTGTCCATTCTTCCGTGAAGCGGCGGATGGGGCTCGACCCGATGAACGTCGCCGCCTCGATCTCCAGTCCAGCCCGCTGCACTACTTCCGCGATCGGCGTGATGTCCGCCTCAATCGTGCGGGCGGCACAGTTTGCCCGAATGCCCAATTTGCCTTGAACAATTTCCCGCGCCAGCCGTTCCACATCGGCGCGCGCCCGGGGACCGGCGCCGGGAAGACCCAGGTCCAGAGAATCAATTCCGACTTCACTCATCAGATGGAGGATCTCGATTTTTTCTTCGATCGAAGGGTCCCGGACTGAAGGCGACTGCAAGCCATCGCGAAGACTTTCGTCATTCAACAGGACGCGCCGGTCCGTGATCGGCGTGCCGCCGTTGGCCGTATTCCAGTCATAAATGAGCTGCTCATCCATGGCACAATTCTATGCGAGGATTAACCTCGGGTCCTGCTCCTCAACGCTCGTTCAGAATCGCGCTACACCATTGCCACATTATACTTCGGCCCAAGTAGCGGCAGGGTCGTGCTTCGTGTCCTCAGGGCGGTACACCGAGTGACACTCCACGCACCGGTAAAGCTCGGCGTCCTTACCCACCTGGCGAATGAGGGCCTCATCCAGGTCGTAAAAGCGTTTGAGCTTCCCCTCGCAGTTCTTCCCTTTCTCGTCTTTCACGAGGCACACCCATTGGCCGGGTTTCTTCACGAGTATGCCTTCCGCTTTTTTCTTCTTCGGTGGAGCGGGAGGCGCCGCATGGGCGGCGGGAGGTGTCTTTGCCTCCGGCGCAGGGCCCGGCGGGGTGCCCGGAGCCGCCGTTTGGGTCTTGGGAATTTCGTCAGGCACAGGCTCTTCTCCTCATTTGAAGGTGTCCAGTGAGAAAGTGGATTCTATCACAACTCTTTGATCCCCTTCTCCTCCGGGGCAGCGCGGTGGGAGTCCCAGTACATGTAAACGCACAGGGCGGCGAAGAGGATGAGGCTAATGATCTGTCCGTAATTGGCAAACCAGGGGGAGGGGGTCGAAGGTCCCCACTCGTAACTCTGGGTGGCGGGATTGAAGGTTCTTAGATAAGGCACTCCCGCGCTAATGAATCTCTCCAAATGAAAATTGCGGACCACCACGCCGACGACTCCCAGCAGGGCCCCACCCGCGATAAACCCTGATGCAATGAGGGTCCCTCTTTCCCAGCGACGTCGACTCACTTCTTTGTTTTGGGAAGACCGGATGACCCAATGGGAAATGAAGCCGCCCACCAGGGCGGGGGCGTTCAGTTCCAGCGGGAGATACATGCCCAGCGCAAAGATCATTGACGGGATCGAGAGCATCTCGCAGATCAGCACGATCACGGCCCCGATGCCGTATAACAACCACGTGATTGGTTCGTTCGCCATCATGGAGGACGCAATGGCTTTCATGATGTTGGCCTGGGGAGCGTCAATCAGCGGCTTTCCGGCCACCACATCGTCCGGGCTGAATGCAAACACCCCACTCATGAAATGGATCGTGTACACCACGGCGATGGAAGAGATGGCGACCCCGACGAACTTCCAGATCTCCTGGTTGCGCGGTGTCGTCCCCAGCCAGTAGCCGATCTTCAGGTCCGTGACAAACCCGCCGGCCACCGCCAGGGCCGTGCACACCATGCATCCGATCATGATGACCACGGTCATTCCGAAATTCCCCGAGATGCCGAGCCGCAGGAAAATAAAGCTGGAGATGATGATCGTCAACATCGTCATGCCGGAAATCGGGTTCCGGGCCACGATGGCGATGGCGTTTGCCGCCACCGTCGTAAACATGAAGGACATCAGTAAGACAATGGCTGTACCGGTCAGGACCGCACCCCACCATCCCAGGAACGATCTCAAATACACCGCCGTCAGGATGCCCACGCCGATAATGGCCACGAACACCAGGACCATGGAGAGGTCCCAATCGGTGCGTTTTTGCCGAACCTCGCCCCCCTTCCTTTTTGCATTAATTGCCTTAAAGCCGAGGGCGAAGGAGCCGACGATGATCTTCAGGGACTTGATGATCGCCACGATTCCCGCAAAGGCGATGCATCCGACGGCGATCCGTCGCTGCACGTACTGGCGGAAGATATCCTCGGCGCTCATGCTGCCGATCAACGCCTTCGCCGGAGCTACCGCGACGGGTAGATGCTGTCCGACAAAATATATTGTGGGAACCAGGATGAGGACGGACAAGAAACTCCCTGCAATCAGGATCAGCGAATTGCGCAGCCCAATGACATAGCCCAGACCCAGAATTGAAGGAATCGCATCCAGCTTGATCACCATGCGGGCTTTGTCAGCCAGCACTTGGCCGGCGCGAGTGAAGAGGAAATCCACGTGCTCCTGCCAGACATTGCATGTGGTGGCGATGAACTCATAGAGGCCTCCCAGCCCCATGGAATACAAGAGGATTTTCGCCTGCTCTCCTCCGCTCTCTCCGGTCACCAGGATTTCCGTCGTTGCTGTCGCTTCGGGATAAGGCAGTTTGCCGTGCATCTCGACGCAAAAGTATCTTCTCAAGGGAATCAGGAAAAGAATCCCGAGGCAGGAACCGAGAAAGCAGGCAAGGATCATGGACCACAGGGAGGGCTGAAGCTTGAGGATGAAAAGGGCCGGCAAGGTGAAGATGGCCCCCGATACCACCACCGCCGAAGTGCTTCCGATCGATTGAATGATGACATTTTCCGAGATGGTCGACCTGCGGGGAAAAACGTGTTTCAGCCCCACGGCAAGGACGGCGATAGGAATGGCCGCCTCAAAGACCTGGCCCACCTTCATTCCCAGGTACGCCGCCGACAGCGTGAAAATCACGGCCATGATCAGGCCGATCCCAAGGGAACGGAGCGTGACCTCAAAGGTCTGAGTTTCGGGTGCAACATAGGGGGTGTAAACTTCACCTGGACCAAGCTCGGAATAAGCGTTATCAGGAAGCCTCTTAAAAGGCTCGATTTCTTGCGGGATAACTCCCATGCGACCTCCGATGAAAAAGTATAAAAGTTACCTCAATATTTGACCCAATCCAGACACAGACCCTGTGCGGGCGCCGTCCACGGGGCTGCGACGCGTTCCCGGGCTTCCAGTTTCAAAGGGATCGCCTCAGGAGCCAGGCGGCCTCGCCCCACCTCGAGCAGGGCCCCGACCATGGCCCGCACCATCCGGTGCAGAAATCCATTTGCCTCGACCCGGAAAACGACAAGCTGGGTACGCTCCTCCTCATGCACTTCGGAGAGGTAGATGGTCCTCACTTTTGACGGGGAGTCGTCCTGGGCATCGCAAAACGATGTAAAGTCGTGCTCCCCCAGAAAGCAACGAGCCGCTGTAGTCATCCCTTCCACATTGAGGGGGTAAGCGGTATGCAGCACGTAATGTCGGCGGAAGGGGGAATTGATGCGTCGCATCAGGATCGAATAGGAGTACTGCTTCGATCTGGCCGAATAGCGCGCGTGAAAGGTTGAATCCACCTCTCGACAGTCATACACGCGGATGTCGTCCGGCAGGAGCTCGTTCAGGGCATGTTGGAGATTCGGGACCGGGATCTTGGAAGACGTCTTAAAGTGGGCCACCTGCCCGCGGGCATGCACGCCGGCATCGGTACGACCTGACCCAAACACATGAATTTCCTCCTGGCACAGCTTCTGCAGGGTGTCCTGAAGCGCCCCCTGGATTGTCACCATTTGCGGTTGAATCTGCCATCCATGAAATCGGGTGCCGTCGTAGGCCAATACCAACTTGATGGTTCTCGGTTCCTGGACGAGAGGAATTTCTGGGTAAGGGAGGGATTGGGGTTCCAGTTGCTCGGTCTGAGATTGCACGTGGTCCTCGTTTGGATCGGTCTGGTCAGATGAGAGTGGCCGCCCTACAGTCGACTGCCCGGCTTGAGGACCGGAATTCGATTCCGACAGAGGGGACATTCGGCCGGTGCATAGCTTTGCACGGCAAGCGTCACAAGCGTATGGTGCGGTACGCTGGAATCCTTGAAGGCCGTACCTCCACTCCGATCCACCAGGGCCCCGACACCAATCAGGACCCCGCCGGCTTGTTCCACGGCGGCTATGGTTTCGCGCGTGGAGAGACCCGTCGTTATGACATCTTCCACGACGATCACGCGGTCCCCAGGCTGTAACGAAAAGCCCCTTCGCAGCGTCATTGTGCCCTTGACGCGCTCCGTAAAAATCGCGCGAGTCCGGAGCGCCCGAGCCACCTCATGCGCCACCAGAATACCCCCGATTGCCGGGGCGGCAACTGCGGCAATGGGTTTGAGTCCTACAAACAACGTTGCCAGGGCTGACCCCAGCTGCGCGGCAAGCGGAGGGTCCTGCAATACTAAAGCACATTGGAAATATCGATCGCTGTGGAGGCCGGAAGAAAGCTCAAAATGCCCCTCCAGAAGGGCCCGGGACTGGCGGAACAGGGTGATGATCTCTGCTTCAGTCATGACGGAAGACAGCACGGCGAAGCTTAAAGAGAAGCGCCGTAATTGTCAAGAAGGATGAAACTTATACGCTCCTTGTATCGTATAATGCGTCAAGACGGCTGTGGCATTCACGTCGACAGCATTCAATTCAGCACTCAAACCAAATTGGAGATTGGTAATGGAAAAGCGAAAAGGTAGAGTTCGACTGGGTAGGAAGTGGTTGGTTCTGGTCGTCATCCTCCTCGCCATCCCGGTTCAGATCGGAATGACGGCTGCGCAGACGCCCTTTCCGATGCCGGGATACTTCAAGAACAATATTTTTGGCCGGGACTTTGTTCCTTCCGAAAAAGAGCGTATTTCGGACCTGATCGAACGCCTGACCAAAGAGGGCAAGGTGACACTGGCAGAGGCCGATGTCATCGCCGTAGCGCTTCAGAACAACCTGGACATCCAGGTGCAGCGCGAGACGGTTCCTCCTGCCAGTTACGATGTCCTCAAGACCTATGGTCCGTTCGATCCGATTTTCCAAGCCACTGCAAACAGTGACCGGCGCCTTTCACCGTCCTCAAACTTCCTTCAAAGCGGGGTGTTTGGTCAGGTCATCCCGATCAGCAGCCTGAATCAATCTTTCAATTTTTCATATCTGCAGGCGTTTCAGACCGGAACCAGCGCAAGGATCGATTATGACACCTCAAAGGCCTTCATCAGCAGCCGGCTGGCCAGCTTGAACCCGTCGCTCACCTCCGCCCTGCGGCTGAGTTTTACCCAGGCCCTCCTCAAGAATCGGGGTGTGGGGGTCAACTCCGTGCCCATCAAGATCGCCAAGAACAACAGGGACATTACCCGGGAACAGTTTTCCTTGACCGTGATTAACATCATGAACCAGGCCCTGAATTTCTACTGGGAGGTGGTTTTTGACCGCGAGGATGTTCGCGTCAAACAGGCCTCTCTCGATCTCGCGATCAAGACCAATGAAGACAACAAGCGGCAGGTCGAGATCGGAACCTTGGCGCCGATCGATGTGGTGCAATCGGAGACCCAGGTGGCCCTCCGCCGGCAGGATTTGATTGTCGCCCAATATACCTTGCAGCAGACCGAGGATACGTTGAAGCGGTTTCTCTCTCCCAATCGTGACCCGGGTGCCATCATTGCCAAGCTGGAGCCCGTGGACCGGCCCAGGCCCGCTGCAGCCGAAGAGATTCCCACGGTGCCCTCCGCCATCGACGAGGCCATCAAGAACCGTCCTGAATTGACCCAGGCGCGCCTCGATCTTCAGAACCGGGACCTGAGGCTTCAATTCACGAAGAATCAATTGCTGCCCCAGGTTGACTTGAGTGGTGCTTATCAATGGATCGGCTTGGCCGGAAATTCAGCGATTGTGGACAGTCAGGGAAACCCCGTTGTAGGGCCGGACGGAAAACCTATCATCGTGCCCGCCGGCTTTCCCGAAACCACTCGGCAACTGTTCAGCTTTCAGTTTCCCGAGTATTCCTTTGGAGTGAGCCTGACGTTTCCCATCAAGAACAAATCGGCCCAGGCTGACTTTGGACGGGCTTCGTACGAGAGACGCCAATCCGAGGCGACCCTGCGACTGTCGGAGCAACAGGTCGCCCTGCAGGTCCGAAATGCCGTGACGGTCCTTCAAATGAATAAGGCCCGCATTGAAGCCGCCACGCGGACCCGTGAACTTCAGGAAAAGACCCTGGATGCCGAAAACAAGAAGTATCAGTTGGGCGCTTCCACGATCCGATTCGTGCTGCAGGAACAGACCAATCTCGCCATCGACCAGGATTCCGAAATCCGGGCGATGGTGGATTATGCGAAATCCAAGATCGCCCTGGCCCAGGCAGAAGGCCTTCTCTTTCGCACTTATGGAGTGCAGATCGAGGACGTCCTCGAGGGGAATGAGGTAACCCCCAAGAAACCCACCGCTGGTTTGAGGGCGGTCACTGCGACCACAGGGAGTAATCGCTAAGGAAGGGCTTGACCCCTAGACCAAGAAGGCCGCTCTCCGGGGCGGCCTTTTTTTCTCCGCTTTCCTCTTTGACTTTCACCAAAAAGAATTTATCCTTGCTGCCCTGCCATCATGCGAATCTCCGCCACCATTATTACCCTCAATGAGGAAAAAGATCTGAGGCGCGCCTGCGAGTCGTTGCAGGAAGTCGCCGACGAGATCATCGTGGTCGACTCGCAAAGCCAGGACTGCACGCGGGAGGTCGCCCTGGAATTTACTCCCCACGTGTTCATGCACCCCTTCAAGAACTATTCCGACCAGAAGAACCTGGCCGCAGACAAAGCGACGAACCCCTGGATTCTCAGTATTGACGCCGACGAGTGTCTGAGCGAAGAGTTGAGACAATCCCTCCTGAGATTGAAAGCCGGACCGGCGAGGCGGGAGGTGGCCGCCTATCGATTTGCAAGACGGGCCAACTATCTGGGAGGATGGATCCGTCATTCGGGATGGTATCCGGATATCAAGGTCCGGTTATACGACCGGGCTCGGGCGCGGTGGGTGGGCGATTATGTTCATGAGTCGCTGGTGGTCGATGGACCTGTAGAATCCCTTCCGGGTGAGTTGCTTCATTACACGGTGGACACCCTTTCTGATCATGTAACCCGCCTCGACCGCTATACGACCCTGGCCGCCAGACACTCCGCTTCGGAAGGGAAAAGGTTCTCGCTGCTGAACTGTCTTTTTGCCCCGCCCCTGACCTTTCTCAAGAGTTATTTCCTGCAGGGGGGAATCCTCGATGGATGGCGGGGCCTCTCGATCTCCGCATTCGCAAGCTGGTACGTCTTCCTCAAACAGGTAAAACTCCGCGAAATTCAAGGGAACGACCGGCACCTCCCGGGTTCAAATTCATGAAGATTCTCCATCTGGATACCGGTCGGACCCTGCGTGGCGGCCAACGGCAAGTCCTTCTGTTGATGCAGGGGTTGAGGTCGTGGGGGGCTTCCCAGATTCTCCTTTCTCCAGCCGGCGCCCCCACGGTGATGCCAGCGCGGCGGGCTGGACTTCCGGTGGCCGAGATTCCGGTGGGAACTTTCGCGAACCTCTCCACATTCCAAAGTGTTCGGAGAACCATTCTAGGGTTTCAACCCGACGTCCTGCATCTTCATGACGCCCGGGCGCATGGCTTCGGCTATCTTGCCAATCGAACCTTAAAGCGCCCAATGGTGGTCTCGCGGCGTGTGGCCTTCCCTCTTCAAATGAATTTCTGGTCCCGCTATAAATACTTCGCCCCACGACAACGTTTCATCGCCGTTTCCCTTTTTGTAAAGGGCCTTATGGTGGACTCCGGGATTCAGCCGGCGCTGATCGACGTCGTTTATGACTGCGTTGATCTCACGATAGAGGCCGGAGGAGGCTCCCAGGCGCGAACGGGTCTCTCTTCCGAACAATTTATTGTCGGAACCGTTGGGGCCCTGGAACCTGAAAAGGGCCACGATGTGTTGATCGAGGCCATGGGAAGGCTTCGGTCGTCCTTGCCGCAGTGTCGTTGTATAATCGCCGGGGAGGGAAGCCTGAAGCCCCGCCTGCAGGCTATGATCGCAGTCCATCATCTCGAGAACACGGTGCAAATCGTCCCCCCGCCCGATTCATTGACCGGCCTTCTGTGCGGGATGGATTTGTTTGTTCTCCCCTCCCGAGTGGAGGGTCTGGGCTCAATTATTCTGCTGGCAATGCATTGTGGCATTCCGGTCCTCGCGAGTAACGCCGGCGGGATTCCAGAATTAGTGGAGAATGAAACGACCGGATTCTTGTTTGAAAAGGGGGATGTGGGAGCGCTTACCCGGGCGCTGCTGACGCTTTCGGACAATCCCACTCAACGACACCAGGTGATCGAAAAAGCGGCAACAAGAATAAGGAGCCAGTTCTCGGTCGAGGCCATGACTGAGGCCACCCTCAGTATTTATCAGAAGGCTCTCGCGGCATCCTGACCCGAGCACAGCGTATGATAAATCTATTCACATTTCTCCTGGGCAGCGTCATCGGAAGTTTCCTCAATGTGTGCATCCTTCGGTGGCCGCAAGACCAGTCCATTGTCAAGCCCCGTTCTCACTGCCCCAGCTGCGGCGCATTCATCAAACCGTACGACAATGTCCCCATCCTCAGCTATCTCATCCTGAAGGGCCGTTGCCGGGCGTGCGGAACTTCCATTTCGGTGATGTACCCTGTGGTGGAGTTGCTCACCGGTCTGTTCTTCCTGTTTTGCGGCCTGCAATTCGGATACACCCTGGAAACATTGAAGTACTTCATTCTCGGAAGCGGTCTGATCGTTCTGATCTTTTCGGACATTAAGTTCCGTCTGCTTCCCGACCAGATTACTATCTATGGCACTTTCGTGGGACTGCTCCTCAGCCTGAAGGTATGGATTGACGATGACTCGTTCAGATCGCTGATCTCCCTCAATCAACCTACCCAGATGTTTATTCAAAGGACCGCTCGTGCTTTAGCGGACTCCTGGGCAGGCAATTATCTGGGCAGTGGATCTCTGTATTCTGTGCTTGGGGCACTGTGTGGCGCCCTTTTTGGTGGAGGGATCCTTTTCTTGTTGGGGGAGCTCTACTATTGGATCCGCAAAGAAGAAGGGCTTGGGATGGGGGACGTCAAGATGATGACGATGATCGGGGCCTTCTTCGGTTTCAAATTAACTTTCGTCACCATTATGTTAGGCTCTCTGCTGGGGAGCGTGGTAGGCGTCCTTGGAATGTTGTTTCTCGGGAGGGACATGAAATACCAACTCCCCTTCGGGACGTTCTTGGGAACCGCTGCATTGATCCTCGCCCTGGCAGGAAAACCAATCCTGCAATTCCTGTTTCACTAGTCCGAATCGGGTAAACGCAGAGGGCTTCCCTTCCCTTTCGGGATCGCGGATTCAGAGGGGCACCCTTTGCCGGTCCATTGGCCTCTCCCGGAGAATTTTCCGCATCCTTCTTTCGACTGGATCTCTTCCTTTCCTCGCGGCCCGCAACCCAAACCATGCCTTCGTTGATTGCGGAAATCGCTCTCCACAGGAACCTGCTTTGAGCGGCGAGCCAACGGCACGGGCCGAGCGCAACTTGAGAAGCTTCCACTTCGGAACTGAAATTAATCTTCCGGGGTAAGCCGTGCCTGGGGTGGAGTTGTTCTGAGGATCAGTGGGGCCGAGAGGGCCGCTCGATACTCCTCTTCACTGATGTGATGGTACCGATACATGCGGTCCAGAATAATGCTTCGACGGAGCTGGCTCCGCTTCAAGCTGATGAGAGGATTCATGCGCAGCGGATTGGGGATGATGGCGGCAAGCAGGACGGCCTCGTTCAGAGTCAGCTGCGCCGCTGATTTTCCAAGATAGTAACGGGAAGCTGCCTCCGCCCCGTATACATTCTGGCCCCACTCAATCACGTTCAAGTAGATCTCAAAGATTCTTCGTTTCCCGAGGTCCCTTTCCAGTCGATATGCCAGGACAGCTTCCTTGAGTTTTCGAACCGGATTTTTCGAAGTGGAGAGAAACAAATTCTTGGCAAGTTGTTGAGTGACAGTGGAGGCGCCGCGGGCGAAGCGCTTTTGCTCCCAGTCCACGGTAAGGGCCTCTTTGATGCGCTGATAGTCGAACCCCTCGTGCTGGAAGAAGGCATCATCCTCACCGATCAACACGGCGGTTTTCATGGAGTTTGAGATGGCCTGATAAGGGACAATGACTTGGAAGTGGGAGGGGGCCTTTCGGTGATGCGAAGCCTCAAACTCCTCATCCCGCTGCCTCATCAGGGCAGTCTCGGCTGGAATCGTCTTTCGCAGAAAGGTCACATCCGGGAGGGAGAAGTATTCGACACCCAGATACGCGGTGATGACGACAAGGACCGCCAAGGCGACTGTCCGCTTGGGGGGGAGCCTCACGGATGGAACCCCGAGATCAGGGGTCTACGGTATGGTGATCGGTTGTGTTTCCTCAACGGTGAAATCCACATTCGTTGTTTCGATTCCCTTTTTGACCTCAACGATTTTGGAGTCGTACCAACGGGGGCCGGCAAAGAGCTTCTCCAGGGTCATCGGCTCCTGTTCTTCGACGAGGACCACCATATATTTTCCACTGCGCAGACCAGGGACGGTGTAGCTGTCTCCTTGAATCCTGTGAAATTCATAAAACTCCTCGTTGAACCTCATGAGGAGGATCACATAATGATCCAGCGGGAGATGAGAGCGTTTCAAGATGACCTTTCCGCTGATCGACCCTCCCACCCGGATCGGGAAATCTATATCGCGGAGGTCTCGCCCCTCTGAAATGATCAGGGTCTTCACATCGATGCCCGGATTCAGCATGACGTTCGGATCTTCGGAGGTCAAGGCCAGGTGGAAGCGGCCGATCGGCGCTCCCACAATCGCATAGCGTCCCTCCTGGCTCAATTCATAGCTGCGCGGCTCAAACCCGTCGATCTCGTTGCCGACCGTGGAGAGGATCAGGTGGAGGTGTTTGTAGTCGAGGGAGTACTCGGGATCGTCGACCGTGACACGCCCCGAGACATTTCCTCCCAGCCGGAGATTGAAATCCACGTTCGGATAAGTATCCCCGTCCTTCAGCGTCAGGACCGTCGCCTTCTTTTCTGCGACTTGGTCCCGGTACCATGTGGCGACATGCTGTTGCCCCGGAGGAGGAAGGTCCACCGTCACATGATAGCTCCCGGGGGGGAGATCATCGACCGCATATCGCCCCTCGGTATCTGAGACCGCAACAGGAATCTTGACTTTACCGTCGGACTGAGCAACAGGTCGAACGGTGACATCCAACATGGGCTGGTTGTAAAACACGGATCGAACGCGGCCGAAGATGTGGCTTCCACGAACCAGGTAGAAATTGATCCCCGTGATGGTTTCCGCCCCGGATACCTCCAGGGGCCGGGCGAGCGCACGATCCAATTTGTGATCATAGAATTCGGTGATATACCGATGCAGTCTGGTTCCTTCCGGAGATTCAGAACGTTCGTCTCCTGCTTCAAGGATATATTTTCCCTGCGCCAGCCCATGGATCGAATAGTTTCCTGACTCGTCGGTGTAGGCATATCGTTCCGGCTGGTTCCCTTCGACGGGGACTGCAACCGCCATAACATCCGGGAGCGGCTCGTTGCTCGACGCGGAAATAATGCGGCCCTGAATGGCGGCACCGAAGTCCAGCTTGAGATCAATTCCGGACGCCTTGTCGCCCGGGTGGATCGCGATGCGTTCTCCTTGTTCTCGAAAGAGCGCACGCGGGTAAAAGCTGGGAATGTACCTTGAATCAAGCACCCCAGCCTGGACTGAATAGTCGTCCGGGGCCAGGGCTCGGAGCAGGTATCGGCCATCCTTTCCTGTCGTGGCGACACCCCGATATGTCTCCCCTTCTACGGTTACCCGCACGTTGTCGAGGGGGACACCGTCTGCCACGCGGGTCACGCGTCCCTCGATAGAGCCCCCCAGTTCCAGTCTTATGTTGGCGAAGCTGAAAACGTCTTCCGCCACAAGCTCCACCACACCCGGAATCGACGGATTCTCCGGCTGACGGTAAATACTGGGTAGATAATTGGAGCCAGACGGGATGGCTTGGACCCGATAGCGGCCCCGGGGAACCTTGACCACATAAGCGCCCTCCCGGTCGGTCAAGGTTTCATAGGTACTGGGCCTCTGCTCAATGGAGGTGGCACGAACGACAACGCGGGAGACCCCTCTCCCCGTTTCCTTGTCCTTCACGACTCCGCCGATTTGGGCCGCCCAGGTGACGGAAACGGCGAAGGGAATAAAGCACAACACCGCCACTAGCCGATGAGAATGAGTGCGCATGACCTCTCCGAGCCGGACTTCTTCGTCTGATCCCTATTCTAATTAAATTGAGCGCGCGGAGCACCACCTTTTTGCATCGGTGTGAATAAGACGGATTTCGGGAGTAGTGGGTCTGAAGAGATTTGGGGGGGCCGAGAACCTCCAGAGGATTTGACAATCCGGCAGATCTATAACTTCAAGAATTCCCTCAGCTTCTTGGTCTGCGTGCGACTGACGGGGATTTCAGTTTCTTTCCTGTCGGTCATCTTCAGTTGCAGTGACCGGTTGAACCACGGGATTACTTCTTTAATCTTGTTAATGTTGGCGATATAGGCCCGGTGGACCCTCCAAAAGACCTTGGGATCAAGGTTTGCCTGAAGATCCTCAAGAGTCCGGTAGTTCGAAGTTCCCACAAGCTCGTTCGTCACGACTGAAATCACACCGTCCTCGACATTTGCAAAGATCATATCCGTAGAATCCACGAGCAGCATCCGGTTCCCCGACTTCACTAACAACTTAAACCGCTGCTCCGGCTGCGCCTGAACCATATTGAGCAGGTTCTTGAACTGATCCTCCATGAAGGCCGTGTTGTTGATCTGCTGTTTGGCCTTGGCGATGGCTTTATCGAGGCGCTGTTTATCGATCGGCTTCAGAACATAATCAACAGCATTCAGATCAAATGCCTTGAGGGCATAATGGTCATAGGCGGTGACAAAAATGACCTTGGGCAGAGGGATCTTCTTCGCGATCAGGCGATCGATCGTCTGAAGGCCATCCAGCCCTGGCATCTGGATATCCAGGAACAGCAGCTGGGGCTTGGTCTTTTTCACCAGGTCGACCGCTTCCAGCCCGTTCTTCGCCTGACCCACCACCTTGACGTCGGGATTCGCCTCGAGAAGAAACATGAGCTCCTCTCGGGCAAGAGGTTCGTCGTCCACCAAGACTGATTCAATCTGCATAGTTCCTGTTATTCCTCCCTTAAATGGTCAATCTGAGGCTCTCGGCTTCACCCTCGGTCACGTCATGGCCCGGGGGCCCCTTTTCAATTCATTTTGCCGGACTTGCCGCTTCCAGTTCCGGGATGCGGATGAGCGTCTGCGTGCCCCGGCCGTTTTCACTCTTCAATTGCAGTTGGTACTCGCTTCCATACACCACCTTGAGACGTTCATTCACATTGGAAATGCCGATCCCTTCAGTGTAAACCGTTTCCAGTTGGTCCTCCGGAATTCCGATCCCATCATCAGAAATCTTGATGACGACATGCCCGTCCTCGCGGTACGCCCGGATACTGACCGTTCCTCCTTCGACTTTGGGAGCCAGCCCGTGCTTGATGGAGTTTTCAATGATCGGTTGAAGAATCATGCTGGGCACGACGGCCGAGACAGTGTCTGGATCCACGGATTTCTCGATACGCAGCTTGTCGTGTCCGAACCGGGTGACCTCAATGTCGAGGTAATCATCAATCGACTCCAGCTCTTCTTCCAGCGTCACAAAGTTATCGTGCGTCTTAAGCAGTTTCCGAAGCAAGTTGGAGAGCTTCAAAACCATCCCACGGGCGAGTTCAGGGCGCGTACGAATCAGCGAAGCGATCGAATTCAGGGTGTTGAACAGGAAGTGCGGATTGATCTGACTGGAGAGCGCCTCCAAGCGGGCGTTCATGACCAGCCGCTCCTGTTCCTCCAGTTTGACCTCAATCCGGCGACTGTTCCACACCTTCAGGGCGATCCCGATGGCCATGGGAGTGGAGATCAGGATACAGAACAGGATCCATGGATTGGGACTGGAGGCACTGTAGAGCCACACCGAATTCGGATGAACCAGGCGCGCCAGGCTGATTCGCAACACCTCAATCATAAGACTCGCCAGCAATAGAATAAACTGCCAGTCGATATTTCGAAACGTCAATGCATTCTTCATGGAGCGATAAATGTTCAAATCAAAAAAGGGAGAGAAATGCCAGATATCCTCTTTGTTCCTGCACAACGCCCGCAGGGCGCCCCCCACCAGCCCTGCCAAGGAGAGAATCAGTGGAGCCAGCCATTCCTTGCGGAAGAGCGGGAGCAGCCCCAGGACACCGCCGGTGACTCCCCCCGTGACCGACCCGCCCAGGAGCCCAACGAGAAAGCAACATTCCAGGCTCACATCGGCCGCGGCATACCCGAGCAACAGCCGGGCCGCCACTCCCACCCCCAACGGCAACCCCAGCAGGAAGACAAAATGCATTTTCTGGCGAAAGTTCTTCTTTTCGACGAAGAGGAGGTCGAGAAAGGTCTTGGAGCGAGCCAGGACGCTGGCCAGGGAGGCGATGACCGCCATCTTTAACAGCAGGTTCAGGAGGATGAACTCGTTTTGTGAGAACGATGGGGTCTGGTGCATGGCACCCGCATTCCGCCGATTGATGATTTGACAAAAAGGGACATAACCATTCTACCCACCATGACGAAATAATTCAACCGGCGTCTCATCGAGGTCGTGTGGAGGCCCACCGCCTTTAAGCTCAAAAGAGCGGCGTTCTTTGCATTCCCGATTGGCGGTTGCTATAATGGCCCGCTTTGAGCGGAACACAATTTGTCACTGTGGAACGGAGCACATGAAGCGGGGCCGAAACCGGGGAATCGCAAAGATCAAGACGCGCAAGGTCGCGGAGGCCAAGCTTCCGACCCGATTGGGACGATTTCGAATCCTGGGGTTTGAATCGTCGGGAGGCGCGGAATCCGCAGTGGCCCTGATCATCGGACAGCCGCAGCGGGTCCGGGCTCCTCTGGTGAGGATTCATTCGCAGTGTTTGACAGGGGATGTTTTGGGATCGCTCCGCTGTGACTGCGGCTGGCAGTTGAAGACCGCGCTGAAACTTATCGCTCGGGAACAATGCGGTGTGTTGATCTATCATCTCCAGGAAGGGCGCGGCATTGGCCTGCTCAACAAGCTCCTTGCTTATGAACTCCAGGACCAAGGCAGCGACACCGTCGAGGCAAATCAACAGTTGGGGTTTGCGGCGGATGTACGGGATTATGATATTTGTATCGACATCCTCAAATTGTTGTCCATCAAGCAGGTCCGCCTGCTCTCCAACAATCCCGAGAAGATTGCCGCCCTGGAAAGGAACTCCATCTCCGTGGTCGAACGGGTCCCCCTGCTTATGAAGCCATCGAAGATGACGCGGAGGTACCTGGCCGTAAAAAAGAAAAAGATGGGCCACCTGCTGGAGGGAATCACGTAGGGGTAGGGAGTATCCCTGGGAACAACCATCTGCGGGCGGGGGGCCAGGAGAAAACTGGACAGGGTTCAGCGGTGCTCAGGGGATTTCAACTCCCGATTTCACGTTTCATCAGGATAGCATCCTCGGTGGGATTGCTGTAATAATCCTTCCGCCGGCCGACTTCCAGAAATTTTTCCTTCAGGTAGAAATCCCGCGCGGGCGCGTTGGAGGGACGAACTTCGAGAAACAGGTTTTGGACCCCCTCTCGGACCGCCCGCAATTCCAAATGATGCAACATCTGGGTACCGATCCGGCGTCGCGTACAAGCGGGGTCCACTGCAACGTTGAGGATCTCGGTGTCCGGTGGGGTGACCCTGTAAACTAAGAATCCGACCACCCACTCCTTCACGTCGGACTCTTTCTCGATGGCCACCAGTCCTTGGGCATTCTGCCGTCCTCCCGCCACTCCGTAATATACCCCGATGTCCCAGTGCGAAAGCAGCGGCCACGCCATTTCGATAGCCTTTACCTGTTCCACATCCCGCCCTTGAAGAGGTCGCAGGAGGATCTCCGGAGAAGACGCCAATGATGACCGCTTGGACTCACGCTGGCTCATTGCACGCAACACCTCTCGAGCGCCTGAGAAAGTCTGCCCCTCATGGGCCTCTCCTCCGCCTCTCAAATGGGATTCAGCGCATTGCCTGGAGAGGTTGGCCATCCGGCATGTCGGGAGTTCCTTCCGGCAAGAACCAACCCTCATCCCTTAAACATCATTTCCGCATCGGATCGCCGAATATAATGGATTGACACCTGCTCGCTTGATACCTTCTCGGCCCTTTCAAATTTCCGCGCTGCGAGCCGGGCGACCTGAGGTGCAAGATACCATGAGGTCCTCAAAAAAGACCAGCCGGAACCCGCGTTGGGCGTGATGTGCGATGAAAACTTGTCCACGTCAGGACCTGCGAATTGACACGGGACTTTGGGTTGGGACGCGAAGAAGGACTCCACCTTCATGAGCCGGTCAGGCTCGACCGCTTCCAACTCTCCGTTAGACATCGCGTAGACTCCCGCGTACAACTCGGAACGATGTGCATCCAGGAGTGCAGCAATTCGAGGGCTCGGCAAAACCTCGGCTGCCGCGGCCGCGAAGGCTTCGAGGGTGGAAACGGGGATGACCGGCTTCTGATTCATTTCCGCCAGGCCTTTGATGGTCGCGACCCCGATGCGCAACCCCGCAAACGACCCGGGACCGGTCGTCACCGCATAAGCCTCGAACTCATTCAATCGCAATTTGAGCTGTCCCGTTAAAAACCGGACGGCCGCGAACAGCCGAACGGAGTGACTTTCCGTGCTTTCAGTCTCCACACAGCCGAGAAGCACGTCGTCACGGAGGACGGCGACGCTGCCGGCCTTGCTCGCCGTGTCCACGCTCAAGATAAGCATCTTTTCACACCATGCGATCGAATTGACAGTCCAAAATCCGAATACTATACTGGGCCGCGGTAACGGTTCCGCATCGAGGTACCAGAGCACGAAGATCAGTCCCACAACACTCCATTCTCGACATTCTACCAAACGTGTTATCTCTTCACGAGGGAGATTTTGTCGGCTGAGGGAGGTCTCAAGCTAGATCATGGACAACCTGACTCCCATGATGCGTCAATACTCGCAAATCAAGCAGGCTCACCCGAACGCCCTGCTGATGTTCCGCCTGGGGGACTTCTACGAGCTGTTTTTTGAAGACGCCATCATTGCCGCGCGCGAGCTACAGATTGTCCTGACATCCCGCAACCGGGAAAAAGGCGTCCAGGTTCCCATGTGCGGGGTGCCTTACCATGCCGCCGACAACTACATCGCGAAGCTGATCCAGAAGGGGTATCGAGTCGCTATCTGCGACCAGACCGAAGACCCCAAACTGGCAAAGAAACTGGTGCGCCGCGAGGTGACCCGTGTCATCACTCCCGGAACAGTGGTGGACTCCAGCCTCCTCGAACCCTCACAAAACAATTATCTCTGCTCTCTTTGCTGCGGTGACCAAATCGTGGGCCTGGCCTGCGCTGACCTTTCCACCGGCGAATTCAAGATTACCGAACTTTCGGGCGATGCGTGGGAGCAGCAACTCACCGATGAGCTCGAAGGATTGAGCCCGAGCGAAGTCTTATATCCAGCCAGCGCGACGGCTTCGCTGGAGCCGCTTTTGCGCCTGGATCATGCCCATCCCGCCCCCACGCCGCTGGATGACTGGATCTTCACAGCAGAGTACGCAGAACGGGTCCTGACTCAACATTTTGGTGTGATGACCCTGGCCGGGTTTGGCTGTGAGAATTTTCCTTATGCCATTCGCGCTGCGGGTGCCGTCATTCATTACCTCCGTGAAACGCAGCGGGCCGCCCTCTCCCATCTGGTATCGCTCTCCAATTACTCCCCGGCGGAGTTCCTGGTACTCGATCAGATCACCCAGCGGAACCTGGAATTGGTGGACCCTCAATTCCCGGAGAACAAGGATGCCACTCTCCTCCGAACGCTGGACGCCACTTCGACCCCGATGGGCGCCCGCCTTCTGCGAAACTGGATCCTGCACCCCTTACATGATCTCGAGACCATCAAAGGCCGTTTGCAGGCTGTGGAGGAACTGAAGCATTCGACCATCAATCGCGAAGAGATTCGGAATGACCTCAAGACCATCTGCGATTTGGAGCGGGTGCTGGGTCGAATCGCCCTGGGCACTGTCATGCCTCGGGAACTGATTGCCCTCAAGAACTCCTTGTTCCATCTCCCCGTGATCAAAACCTTCATTTCCAATTACGGGTCCCCGCTGATCCGCGACATCCACGGCCGCATCGATCCTCTCGAAGATATCCGGGCCCTGGTCGAATCACAGATCAAGGCGGATCCTCCCCCCACCCTTTCCGAGGGCGGGATCATTCAGGACGGGGTCGATGAGGAGCTTGACTCCCTACGCCACATCAGCATTAACGGAAAGACCTATATCGCCCAACTGGAGGCCCGCGAGCGGGCGCGAACCCATATCGGTTCATTGAAGGTCAAGTACAACCAGATTTTCGGCTATTACATCGAGGTGTCCAAAGCGAACCGGGACTCGGTTCCCGCCGACTACGAGCGGAAGCAGACGCTGGTCAATGCCGAACGGTTTACCACGCCGGAGCTGAAAGAATACGAGGTCAAGGTCCTGAGCGCGGAGGAGCGGATCTGCGAACTGGAAAAGGCGCTCTACGAAAAGATCCGCGCCCGGATTGCCGCCGAAGCGAAACGCATTCGCGAGACGGCCCAGGCCCTGGCCGAGTTGGACGTTCTGGGCTGCTTTGCGTACCTGGCGAACAAACACCGCTATGTCTCCCCCACTTTCAATGAGGAAGGCGAACTGCTGGTGGTGGCGGGACGTCATCCGGTGATCGAGCGCCTCTGTGAAAAGCAGCGGCTGGGTGAATTCATCCCCAACGACCTCTACCTCAATTCCTCCACGGATCAAATCATCATCCTGACAGGCCCCAACATGGGGGGCAAATCAACCTACCTTCGACAGGCGGCCCTCCTCGTTGTCATGGCGCAAATGGGCTCCTTCGTCCCGGCAGAAAAGGCCCTCCTTCCCCTCGTAGACCGCATCTTCACGCGCATTGGGGCCTCAGACAATCTGGCCCGGGGACGCTCCACGTTCATGGTGGAGATGACCGAAACAGCGGCCATTCTTCATTCGGCCACACCTCAGAGTCTGATTATTCTCGACGAGGTCGGGCGGGGCACGGCCACTTTCGACGGTCTCTCCATAGCCTGGGCGACCGTTGAATACCTTCACCAGAAGTTGAAGTCCAAGACCCTTTTCGCCACCCACTATCACGAATTGACGGAGCTGGGGTCTCTTTTCCCTGGGGTGAAGAACCATCACGTCTCGGTACGGGAATCCGGACATCAGATCGTGTTTTTGCGCAAGGTGGAAGCGGGTCCGGCGGACAAGAGCTACGGCATCGAGGTGGCGCGATTGGCGGGACTCCCGCTTCCGGTGGTGGAGCGGGCGCGAGCCATCCTGCACCGTCACGAGCGGCGGGAGCAGGATGTGAGCGACGATCTGCTGTCTCAATCGCTGGGTATGGGCAACCCCAAGAGGATGACTCAGATTCCTCTGTTTGAGTTCCCCGGCAACGGCGTCCTGGACGCTTTGCGCGAGGTGAAGACGGACGAACTTACGCCCATCGAGGCCCTGAATCTCCTGAATGACCTCGTGAAGAAAGTTCGTCCATGAAATCCTCAACGTCCTTGAACGCACCTGATTTCTTCGCAGGACGAGATCTTTAGACTATGAGACGAATCATCGGGTTAATGTCTGGAACGTCGGCGGATGGTGTCGATGCGGCCGTGGTGGATGTGTGGGGGAAGGGTCTATCGACCCGGTTCCGGATGGCCGCCTTTGAATCCATCCCCTATCCCAAGCGGACCCGCCAGCTCATTCTCTCTTTCCTCAATGCCCGCGGGATCACAGTGGCCGAGATCAGCCAGTTGAATTTTCTGATTGGACACCTCTTCGCCGAGGCCGTCCTGCGCTGCTGCCGCCGTCATCACATTCCCCTGAAGTCCGTCGATCTGGTTGGATCCCACGGGCAGACGGTCTACCATCAATCCGTCGCTTCTTCCTTTGGCGGCCGCGCAATGACCTCCACCCTGCAATTGGGTGAACCCGCGGTCATCGCGGAACGGACCCGGATCACCACGATCTCCGATTTTCGGGTGCGCGACGTCGCCGCCGGAGGCACCGGGGCCCCGTTGGTTCCCTATGTTGATTATCTCCTGCTCCGGAGCCGGTCGCGGAATCGCGTCGCCTTGAATGTGGGCGGGATCGCCAATCTCACCCTGATTCCCCGAAATTGCCGGCTCTCCGAGCTGCGCGCTTTCGACACCGGCCCCGGGAACATGATGATGGATGCCGCCGTGGCGATCCGCTCCAGGGGCAAACTGAATTTCGATCGCCATGGCGCGCTCGCTTCGCGGGGACGGGTGATCCCCTCGGCGCTTCAGTGGCTCCTCAAACATCCGTTTTATCGGCGTCGCCCGCCCAAGGCAGCCGGCCGTGAGCAGTTCGGCATCGAATACACCGAAGCGGCTCTGCGGCGGATGCGATCCGCCCGGGTGGAGGATGTTCTGGCCACCCTGGTTGAGCTGACCGTCCGCACGATCCTCTCGGCGCTGGAAAAATATGCCGGACCCTCCGGCCCGATCGACGAATTGATTGTCTCCGGCGGCGGGGCCAGAAATCGTTTTCTGATGTCCCGATTACAGTTTCTCTTGCCGGAGACCAGGGTGATGACCTCGAGTGAGGTGGGGATTGACCTGGACGCCAAGGAGGCGATTGCTTTCGCCCTCCTGGCCAATGAAACCTGGCACCATCAGCCTGCCAATGTCCCTTCGGTCACGGGAGCCCACCATCCCGTCATCCTGGGAAAGATTACACTCGCATGAACTGGAGATTGCCCTGTCCCTGGTCACGTTTCGCCCGGGCGCGAATTCTTTTGAAGCCGGGCCTGCTGTGGGGATTCATTCTTTTGAGCGCGCTTGCCGGAATGTATTCATGCAATCATTCCGCTCCCGACCCGCATACCCTGGTTTTCCTGTTGGAATCCAGTCCTGTCAGCCTGGATCCTCGCGTGGGCACCGATGCCTTTTCAGAACGCCTGCACCAGCTCCTTTTTAATTCGCTGGTAAGGAGGGACATTCATGCAGAGCTCAGGCCCGACCTGGCGACTGACTGGGAAACACCCGATCCACTGACCTACGTGTTCCACCTTCGTCCCCTTGTGCTTTTCCACAACGGCCAGCCTTTGACGTCCCGCGACGTTCGCTACACCTTTGAAAGCATCCTCGACGGAAGGGTGAACACCGTCAAGCGGCGCCAGTACCAGGTCATCTCTCAGATTCAGACGCCGGACGAACACACCATCGTCTTCAAGCTCAAAGAACCCAATGCCAATTTTCTGTGGCTCCTCTCGCTGGGTGAAATCGGGATCGTGCCCCGGACGGCCGGGCCGGAATTTGCGAGTCATCCCATTGGCTCCGGTCCGTTCCGGTTTGAAAGCATGCGGGAGGATGAGAATGTTATCTTGACGCCCAATCCGAGGTATTACGATGGGCCGCCCCGAGTGGGGCGGGTCCTCTTCAAAATCGTCCCCGAGGCCATTGTCCGCGCCCTTGAGATGAGAAGCGGATCCGCCGATATCGCCTTGAACGAGCTGACGCCCGACATTGTGCACGCCCTGAACTCGGATAAGAAGTTAGTCGTGATCGAGCAGCCGGGAACCACCTATAAATATCTGGCCTTCAACCTGCAGGATCCCCTTTTGAGGAACCTCAAAGTGCGCCAGGCCATCGCCTATGCCATCGATGTCCCGGCGCTCATCCATTACCTGTGGCGCGGGGAGGGAGACCCGGCAACAGGCATCCTGCCGCCAAATGTCTGGGCCTATGAACCCAACGTGAAGCAGTACTCCCGGGATCTGTCGAAGGCCCGGGCCCTGCTGGACGAGGCCGGGTATCCCGATCCGGACGGCGAGGGGCCGTTGCCCCGCTTCACCCTGACTTACAAGACGTCCACGGAAGAGCTGTCGCGCTCCGAAGCCGCCGTCATTCAGCAGCAGCTCCGTGAAGTGGGGATCAAGGTCGAAATCCGGTCGTTCGAGTTCGCCACTTTTTACTCTGACATTGTCCGGGGAAATTTCCAGATGTATTCTTTGCGCTGGATCGGGGATAATTTGAATCCGGATATATTTGATGCCGTGTTCGGATCCTGGAATGTTCCTCCGGACGGGAAGAATCGCGGGCACTACAACAACCCCCACGTCGATCAACTGATCCAATGGGCCCGGATCGAGCCGGACCGCGCTGTGCGGAGAAGATACTATTCTCAGATCCAGTCCATCGTGGCTGAAGATCTACCCTATCTCAGCCTGTGGAACATCCACAATGTGTGCGTGTCAAACCGGAGGGTCAAGAATATCCATCTTTTCCCCTCTGGAGATTTTGACTTCTTGAAGGAAGTCACTCTTGAAGGGGAATGAGATCAAAAGGAGTATCTTGAAGGCATCCAATCGCACCCCTGGAAACCTTCTCCGATGGGTCGCCATTATTGTGTGGGCGACGGCCGCGCTCCCGGGCTGGGCCCAGCCCCCCGCGGGTCCCTCCCGCGCCGCGCAGGGAACGCGAAAAAGCGCCCCCAAACCGATCGACACTCTTCGGAAACAAGCACAGCAGGCCATGGAACGCAAGGACTGTCCCTCGGCGATTGAGCTCTTGAAGAGGATTGTGGAGATCGATCCGAAGGACGCGGTCGCCTGGTTTGACCTGGGGAACTGCTATGCAGTGACCAACGCCCGCGACGCGGCGATTGCTAGTTTTAAAACTGCCATAAAAGTGGACCCGGAACTGGTCGAGGCCGCCGCCAACCTTGGTCTCTTGCTCACCCAGACAGGCCAATTCTCGGAAGCCCTGCCGCACCTTCTGCGGGCCCTTAAGAAAGAGCCTAACAATTTCAGCCTTCATCTCGCCGCAGGGGTGTGCCTTTTCGACCTCCAGCGTTACGCAGAGGCGATCGGCCAGTATGAGTCCGCCGTGGCATTGAAACCATCAGACGTTGAGGTCCTCTCCCAACTCGCCCTGGCCTGTCTCAAAAATCACAATTCAAGTCAAGCCCAGCGGATCCTCGAAAAGATCCTGACGCTGGATCCCGCCAACGAAAAAGCCCATCTCGGGTTGGCGAATCTTGCTCTCGAGTCCAACCATACCGCGGAGGCCATGAAACACCTGAAGGCAATCCTGGCCCTCCACCCCGACAACCTGGAAGCGCGCGAACAGGTTGCGACGTTGCTCCTGAACCAGAAAGAGTTCGCAGAAGCCGCAGCACAACTGGAGAACCTCCGGGCGGCTGACCCCAAACGCCAGTCGACGGCCATCAAACTGGCGCACGCGTACGCGGAGCTGAACCAGCCCGATAAGGCGATTCCCCTCTATTTGGAACTGCTCGCCCAGGATCCCAACAACTTTGATTTACACTCCAACCTGGGCAAGCTTTACCTGGAGAAGAAAGATCTGGACAAGGCGCAGACGGAGCTGCGTGCCGCCCTCGCCCTCAAACCCCGCGATCTGGAAACCGCCAAAAACCTCGCTTCTGTATTCCTGCTGCAAGAGCAATATCCTGCGGCCGCAAATCTGCTGGAACAAATTGTCCGACTGGAGGGATCCAGTGCGGGAGATTACTTCTTTTTAGCACTATGCTACGATAAAATGCAGATGGTTGAACCAGCTTATAGCCACTACCAGAAGTTCCTTGAACTGGACCAGGGAAGGAACGATACGCAGGATTTTCAAGCGCGACAGCGAATGAGAATCCTGGAGAAGCGGAGGAAGCAATGAGGGGGATTGGCCTGATTCTTCCCCATTGTGAATCGAGAAGGGGGCCGGGGCGTCTCCGCCTGAAGATTTCCTGCGCGGTCCTGGGAATGAGCCTGCTGCCTCTGCCTCTGCTGCAGGCCGCAGAAAAGAATGCGAACCCGCTCAAACAGATCGAACAGAACGTCAGGCAGGCTGACAACATGCTTGAGGGCGTGGACAGAAACCTCCAGGCCAATGAGTATGAGAATGTTCAGACGGGACTGCGCCAGTACAAAGCGATCCTCGACTCGACCGAATCAGATGCCCGGGAGTATCTCGAGACCCACCGGAAGACTCCCCATCAGTTCAAGGATGCTGAAATTAAACTTCGAAGGCAGTTGCGAAAATTACAGGATCTTCGTCCCGGATTGCCTATCCCACTGCGGCAGGATCTGGATGCGGTGGTAGAAAGCGCCAACAAACTGCGAAAGCAATTCATGGGCGACCTGTTCAATGTAAAGCCGCCCTCACCACCCCATGACGATGCGAAAAAACAGCTCTGACCGTTCAGGAAGGACGCTTCCAAAAAGAGCCCTGCCCCGCCGGGCCGGGGTATCCATGTGCGCCGGTGTGGCCCTCCTCCTGTCATGGCTAACCCTCAGCACGACCCTCCGGGGCCAGTCTGAACAGAAGGAGTACCTTAGCCCGGCGGAGATCGACCAGATCCGCGAAGCCCAGGACATTAACGAGCGAGTCCCCCTTTACCTGGATTTTGCAAAAACCCGACTGCTGGCGGCGATGAAGCTAGCGGGTGTCGAGAGTCCGGAGCATGCCGAGGAGGGCCCCAAAGGGACAAAGAGCCGCCCTGGCTATAAATCCCCGGACGAGAAAAAAGAGCCCGAGAAATCGCTTTCAGATTACCTGGAGGAGTATGACTCCATCTATGAGGAGATGTTGAGACATCTGGATGAGACGCTGGATCAGGGCGCTGATGCCCGCAAGGCGCTTAGGGCCATCCTCAAGGAATCTCCACTCCATCAGTCCTCATTGAAAGCCGTTGAGGCAAAACTGGGGGACGAGTCTCCCAACATCCTTTCGGAAGCCCTGAGTGACACGGCCGATGCCATCGAAGGGTCTCAAAAAACCCTGCCCGAACAGGAGGAGAAGTTCAAACAGGAGAAGGAACGGCAAAAAGAAAAGCATCGTGAATAGAGAGACCGGGATATTCAACAAGGCCTTCCTGAAATGGAACCCCTCGGCTGCACTTCCCAGGATCGAAATCCACTACTACCCCTACTCCACCCTGACGCACACCATCCGTTACCGGAAGAACGTCATCAAGGTCCGCATTAATCACCTCTTCAAGAATGCCCCTACTGCTGTCCTTGAAGCGGTCGCCCACATCCTGTTCTCGAAACTCTACCAGCACCGCACCCCGGCAGAGGCCTTGGACCTGTATCATCGCTTCGTGGAGGGCAATCAGCACCGCTTCCGCGCGCTTCTCCAGGCCCGTTCCGGTAAAATCCCGGCGCTGACCCCGGCCAAGGGACATCATTTTAATCTTCAGCACATTTTTGACCGGGTCAACCGACGCTACTTTCGATCACAACTGATCATGCCTGGCCTGGGATGGAGTCGTCGTGCCGGACACACCAAGCTGGGTGAGTTCCAGAGCCTGCGGCAGGCCATTGTGATCAACCGGCGACTGGATAGCGCCGACACGCCCAGCTATGTTCTGGAATATTTGATGTTCCACGAGATGTTGCACATGAAGCACGGCGCCGAGATCCGGAACGGCCGCCGCTTCGTTCATACCAAGAAGTTCCGAATTGAGGAAAAGAAATATGAGGGTTATACGGCGGCGATGGACTGGATTCGCCGGGTGACGAGACTTCCCGAATGGGGCCATCGGCTGCGCGGGTTCTGATTCCCCCCCGTCTGGGTCGAGATGAGCCTGCTCCCGCCTGGACTTGAGTGCCCAATCCAGGCTGAAAAAATGTCCGGCCGGTGTGTCCTCTGAGTACGGGGTTTCGGATAACCGTCCCAGGCATCGCGCCGGCGCCGTCACAGGGTCTTCGGGACCGATACCCTCCCTATAAATTTCGCCGGCGGTGCCCGGCTTCTCGAGTCCCTTTCGAAGGCCGTGCATTCCTGTCGCGACCGATTTGTGTTAACTTCGCCTACTTCAGTCACGGGACTTGACTTCGATTTCAGGGGCGAGGGTGCACCCCTTGCCGCGGGAGACATGATAATGAATTCTCTTCAGCTGTGGGAACGTTACCGGACGTATTTGAATGTGAACGAATCGCTCGGCATCATGGTTGACATCAGCCGCATGAATTTTTCCGAAACCTTCTTCAATGAAATGCAAGAGCCCATTCAGCAGGCCTTCAGGAAGATGGACGATCTGGAAAAAGGGGCGATTGCAAATCCCGATGAGAACCGGAGGGTCGGCCATTACTGGCTGCGCAATCCCTCCTTGGCCCCCAATGTCGACCTGCGCCATGCGATTGAACAAACGCAGGTGAGGATCAGGCGTTTTGCGGATGACATCCACTCTGCCAGGACCAGGACAGAGCGGGGTGCGCCTTTCCGGCACCTGTTGGTGATCGGGATCGGAGGCTCTGCGTTGGGGCCACAATTCGTCGCGAACGCCCTGTCTGCCCCGGACGACAAAATGAGTGTCTCGTTCTTCGATAACACTGACCCCGACGGCATGAGCCGGACCCTCGCGCGACTCGGACCGAGGCTCGCTGAGACCATGACCGTCGTCATTTCTAAATCCGGCGGGACCAAAGAAACACGAAACGGGATGCTGGAAGCAAAGGGCGCATACGAAGAAGCAGGACTCCACTTGGGGAGGCATGCCGTGGCCGTCACCGGCGAAGGCAGCGATCTGGACCGGCTGGCAGGATCCGAAAGTTGGCTGGCGCGATTTCCCATGTGGGATTGGGTGGGGGGAAGAACCTCCGAACTCTCCGCCGTCGGATTGCTGCCGGCTGCCCTTCAGGGATTTGACATCGACGGCATGCTCAGGGGCGCCCGGACGATGGATGAAGTGACGCGAAGGAAAGACCCCCGGAATAATCCCGCCGCGCTGCTGGCAATGATGTGGTTCTCCGCAGGCCAGGGCCGGGGCGCCAAAGATATGGTGATCCTGCCATACAAAGATCGGCTTGAATTGTTCAGCCGTTACCTCCAGCAGCTTGTGATGGAATCTCTTGGAAAGGAAAAAGACCTGGATGGAAAAATCGTCCACCAAGGAATAGCAGTTTATGGGAACAAGGGCTCCACTGACCAGCATGCCTACGTTCAGCAGCTCCGAGAGGGGATCAATAATTTCTTTGTGACATTCATTGAAGTCCTCAAAGACCGCGACGGAAAGTCCATCGAACTTGAGCCCGGGGTTACCTCGGGGGATTACTTGAGCGGCTTTTTTCAAGGCACGCGACAAGCCCTGTATGAGAATGGCCGTGGATCCATCACCCTTACGGTCTCCCGGGTCGATGCAGAAACCATCGGAGCGTTAATCGCTTTGTTTGAACGCGCCGTCGGTTTCTATGGCACTCTGGTCAATGTCAATGCGTACCATCAACCGGGTGTGGAGGCAGGAAAAAAGGCCGCAGCGGGGGTCATTTCCTTGCAGATCCGGATTCTTTCATTTCTTGCCCAAAATCGCGGTCACTCCTTTTCGGCAGAAGAGATCGCCCGCGGGATTGAGGCCGGCAACGAAATCGAGACTGTCTTCAAAATCCTGCATCATGCCGCGGCCAATCCCGATCACGGGGTGCTTCTCTCCCCAGGGAGAACCGTGTTTGAGAACACATTCGGCATCAGATAGGGCTCCGGCCTCCTGACGGCTTGGACACGTCCGGAACCCGGCGGACAACAGACTCCGGTCGGGAGTTTACATCCCGCGGGACCTCCGTCGGCCTCGGCTTCTTCCGGTCCCCCGCGCCAACGCCCCGGTCATCGGCACTTCCCCGGTTAGCCCTTAAACAGATTGCTCACGACGAACCAGACATTCTCCTTCCGCTCCCGCAGTCTCCTGTAAAAGTAGGGCGCCCAATGCGTGCCAAACGGCACATAAATGCGCATCCGGTAGCCTTCGCGAACAATCGCTTCCTGTGTCCCCTTTCGGATCCCGTAAAGCATCTGAAATTCGAACTTGTCATTGGCGATTCCCCGTTCGGCCGCAAATTGCTTTGTCCATTTGATCAAGGAACTGTCATGCGTGGCGATGGCAGGATAAACTCCCCGGGTGAGAAGTTTCTCCGCGAGTTTCCTGTAATTCGCCCGGATCTCGCTCATCTTCTGGATGGCGACCGCGGGCGGTTCGCGATAGGCCCCTTTGCAAAGGCGGACTCGCGCGCCGGCGGCATTGAGCGCATCAATATCTTTTTCACTGCGGTGGAGATAAGCCTGAATGACCGCCCCGACATGAGGGTACTTCTTCTGCAACTGAAAAAACACCTTCAGGGTCCGCTCGGTGTAAGGGGATCCCTCCATGTCGACGCGCACGAAGTTATTCAGGGTCTTGGCCTTCTCCAGGATCCGCGAGACATTCTCGACGCAGTAGTCATCCCCGATATCCAGGCCCGTCATGGTAAGTTTGACTGAAATGTTGGAATCAATCCCGGCCCCATGGATTTGATCGAGGAGATCAATGTAAGCTTGCACGGCACGATCCGCCGTCGTCCGATCGTGAACGTTTTCTCCTAAGATGTCGAGTGAAGCGGTCATGCCCTTGGAGTTCAATTTCCGCACCGACGTGATTGCCTGGTCCACTCGCTCCCCCGCTACAAATCGGCTTGCGAGTCGAAAAAGTAAGCTCATAGAAGTCCTTATAAAGTGTTGGATTTTTACTGACGGGCATTCGACTTTGAGACGTCCGGGTCGAAGGCTATGGATGAAAATAAGGGGTGCGCGCTTGCACGACGTCAACTGGCATCCCCGGGGCGCCCGATTGACGCCGATCTGCCCACTGCATTATAAGCGTTCCACGGCGTTCTTTTCAACCGCGAGTCGCGGCTCAAAAGGGTTTCCGATGTCTCGTCAGGCAAGAAAATGCGTTGACAATAATCTCTAGCCGCACTTAGAATTTTGTGGCGTACCTTATAAAACAGCACTGATCAGATCTCATTCATTGCGTGCTCCCACTGTCTTGTTTCTCGACGCCTCTTTGGGTGGGACCGGAGCATGTCGTGGAAAGTCATGAATTCGCTGCTCCGGGTGATGGATTGGAGAATTGTCAGGAGGCTTTGCGTATCCTCCCGCCTCATTCGATATCTGGACTTAAATTATGATGACCCTGCTGCGCTGCCGATTGATGTTGACAGGGGGAAGGAATGTTTTGAACTCAAAACAGCGAGTTGAATCGTTACTCTAATCATGGGTTCAGGGAGATCAAGGTAATGATCGGAAGAGAGATCGAAGGGTTTCAGATCATCGAAAAGCTCGGGGAAGGTGGAATGGGTGAGGTGTATCGAGCCACGGACACTTCGCTGGGTCGTGTCGTCGCATTGAAGTTGCTGCATACTGAGTTGACGAAGGAGCCCCAACTCACCGAGCGGTTTCTTTCAGAAGCACGAACCCAGGCACAGCTCAACCATCCCAACCTGGCTACTCTCTATCGGTTGTTTCAATTCGAAGGCAGTTACTGCATGGTAATGGAATATGTCGACGGGGAGACCTTCGCCCAGATGATCCGGCGGGTGGGTCCGATCGCACAGGAGCGAGCCATTCCCCTCTTCAAGCAGGCGCTGGCCGGTTTGGCGCATGCACATCATGCCGGGATCATTCACCGGGATATCAAGCCGTCCAACCTCATGGTGAACAAGGACGGGATTGTCAAGGTGATGGATTTTGGCATTGCCAAGATTTTGGGAGGGCGCGGGTTGACCGCGACGGGAGTGCGCCTGGGGACCCTCTATTACATGTCTCCGGAGCAGATCCGAAACCAGCCGCTCGACATCCGTACCGATATCTATGCCTTAGGCATCACGCTTTATGAAATGCTGACCGGTCGTGTTCCATTTGACAGCAACAGTGACTACGACCTGATGCAACAGCATATCCAACAAACGCCTCCGCTTCCTCGCCAGTTCTTTCCTTATTTATCTCCGGCCGTGGAAGATGCGGTTCTGCAATCGTTGGAGAAGGAGCCGTCGCGCCGATTTCAGACGGTCGAGGCATTCTCAAGGGCACTGGACGAAGGAATGAAGACGGTCACGGGCATTGGGGGAGCTACGGTGGCGCTCCACCCCACGGCCATGGACCAGACCATCGTTTCCCCTCGGCAGTCTCAAGCGGTTCCGCGGACGCCTACTCCTTCGGGAGGCGGCGGTCCCGCTTCTTCACCACCACGCGTTTTTACCCCCATGCCAGCTGCTCCACCTCCAAGACCGGCAACACCGATTCCAACGGGCGGAGGTCAAATGGCAGGACCGCCCCCTCGGGTGAGCACCCCAGCGTTACCGCCCCCGGTGCCATCTCCAAGAACCCCCTTTCCGGGACCCGGGCGACCCGGGACACCAATTCCACGCGTCGCGACTCCGGCGCCGTCAGGACCAGTCCCTCCGGCCAGAACCCCTCTCCCAACGGGAGGTGGACAGCCGCCGTTGTCCAGTACACGTGTCGCAACGCCGCTCCCCCATCCCACGGGTCTCTCATCCTCGACACCCCCTCCATCGACTGGAGGCTATGTACCGGGTCCGGGATCCTGGCCTCCGCCGACACCATTGCCTGGAGGCTACGCACCTCCCATGACTGGCGGAGGAGTTCCCCCTGTGGGAGTGAAGAGGAACTTGACCCCTTTGATCCTGGTAGGGGTAGCTCTCCTGGTGATCGGTGCGGTGGTCGTGATTATTGCCGCCAAGCGTTTTCTGAACAGGCCCAAACAGGATGTTGCGGTCTCTGAGTCATCGGGGAGTTCTCAACCGACATCGACTTCAACACCTCCTACGAGTAGCGCCGCGACACCGCAGCAGAACCCTGAACCTGTCGCTGCTCCGTCTCCACCTCCCCCGGAGACCACTGGAGCGACCCAACCGGCGGAACCAAAACCTGTCGCCAAGACGCCTGCCAAGGAGCCCCGTAAGGGCAAAGGCACTCCCCCACGCAACACAACGGAAACTCCTCCTCTGCCCGTCTTGACGCCGGAGCAGCAGGCCCAAATCCAGCAGCAGATTGACTCTGAGAAACAGCGCCAGTTGCAGCAACAGATCAAGGACCAGCAGAAGTCCGTGCCGCCGCCGGTCCAGCCGCCTTCAACTCCGGTCGAGAACAAAGCACCTGCCTCTCAGAGCTATCGCGTGGCACATTCCCACGGGGGTTTCAATTTTGATCAAAAATGTGTTGGGACCCTTACAGTGAGTAAGGCACGGATGACCTTCAGCCCGGATTCCGGATCGCATGCCTTCGATGTGGCCATCGGGGATGTCAAGGAGGTCAAGAAGAACAGCGGTTTCTGGTCCGTCCCCTCCTTTCATATCAGACTGAAGAATGGAGAGAATTATAATCTGGCGAGATTCACAACGGATAATCGCGTGGTCTCAGGAGTAGACATTCTTCCCCAGATCGATGCTCTCCTGCCGCCGGGGGTCAAACACTAAGATGCCTTGATCTCCCTGGATGGATCGGACCCGCTGGCCGGGACGGGATACATCATTTTTTGATTCTCATTAATGAAAATTCAAGTCGCACAAGCCTCTCATATCGGAATGCATCGCCGCGAGAATCAGGATTCCGTTAACTACGTGAATCCTGAAGGCAGGCGTCTTCAGAAGGCATTGGGCTGCCTGCTCATGGTGGCGGATGGGATGGGAGGAGCGGCCGGCGGCAGAGTCGCCAGCGAGATGGCGGTCTCAATCATTCCAAGCGTTTACTTTCAAAATACGGTGGACCCGCTGGAGAGCTTGAGACTCGCATTCGAATCTGCCAATACCGAGATTTTCCAGCGAAGTCAGAATGATCCCGCTCTGCGCGGGATGGGGACGACCGTGACGGCCGTTGCTTTCATCGATGGCCGCTACATTTCGGCTCACATCGGTGACACCAGACTCTATCGCCTGCGCAAACATACCTTTGAACGATTGACCTCTGATCATTCCATGGTTGCCCAGATGGTTCGCGAAGGACTGATCCAGGAGGAGGACGCCCGTCACCATCCCCACCGAAACGTGCTTCTGCGGTCCATGGGAATTCAAGAGAATTTGGTGGTGGATTTTCAGTCAGACCGCATCAAGGCAAATGATCTCTACGTGCTCTGTACGGACGGGCTGCACGGCCTGGTCGAGGACAACGAGATTGCCGCGATTGCCGACAGCAATCCGCCCAAGGAAGCGTGTGAGGCCCTGGTTAACCTCGCCAATGAACGCGGAGGCTTTGACAACATTACCGTTCAAATCGCCCAGATCGAGAGCACTGGCTGGCTTCAAGGATAGCCGTCTGCGCCCGCCTGTTTTCCAGCGGCAGCAGCCGGACCTATGGCTTTCCTACTTGAGCCGGCCCGCAGCGATTCTCCTCAATGCCTCGGATACACTCGCGACCGGCAGGCCCATCACATTGAAGTAACATCCTTCGATCCGTGTCACAAATTTTGAAGCCAAGCCTTGAACGGCATAGGCCCCGGCCTTGTCAAACGGCTCTCCGGAATCGATGTAGCTTTCGATGTCGGTCTCACTCAACGGGGAGAAAGTGACCCGCGTGCGCTCGCTCCAACGGAGCGAACGATGAGTGGCGTGACAAATGAGGGCGACGCCGGTGATGACCCAATGCGACCGGCCCGAGAGCAATCGCAACATCCGGCGGGCTTCGCCCCGGGAACGTGGTTTGCCGAGGATCTTGCCTCCCACACAAACGATGGTGTCTGCTGCAAGGATTACAGCATCCGGGGAGACATCGGCCACGACGGAACGGGCCTTCTTCAATGCGAGTCGGATCGCATAGGCGGACCGTCTCTCCCCTGAGCGCCGGGGACCCTCCACAACCTCGCCCGGCATGCTTCGAAATCGAATGCCCGCATTCCGGAGAATCTGACGACGCCGGGGAGAGGAAGAGGCGAGGATGATCTCCAACCGCCCTTCCTGATCCCGGCTGCTTTTCGTGGACTGGGTTCTGCCCTTTTCCATGATTTCTTTCACCCGAGTGTGGCGCCATTTTATCGAATTTCCCGCAGCCAGGCCATCCTCACGTGAGGAAGAATTTCACAATTCATTTTTTTTTGTTTCCAAAAAAAGATTTTTGCTGTACAAGAAGTCACCCGCATTTCAGTTCGTGATCAGTTTTTTCAACTCCAGTGAATTTTTGAGGAAAGTACTTCACGCATGCAGCACGTCACCCGAATGTTCCCTGGGCTTCTGCAAAGCCTGCGTCACTCACCCTCTCTCATGACATCGGTGTGGCGCGCGGTGTGGATCGCCAATGTGGGAGAAGCGACGGCCACGCATACTCATGTCTCCCGCTTCGAGAAGGGAACCCTCACGGTCCTCGTCGATCACCACGCCTGGCATCAACAATTGATCCGGATACGACCGGATCTCATTAAGACTCTGAATCAAGCTTGCGGCAAGACCGCGCTGATGGATGTCGAGTTTATCTACAACGCTTCTCAAACCGCTCCGTCGAAGGTCTCCGCTGCCGGGATTTCGGACCATCCTACCCTCCCATGAAAATAGCGGGTCAGCCTCGGCCGCCGTGTCCCCTGCCCCGATTCTTGGGGTACTCGATGGAGGGGGCGGATTGCCAGTACACTGAGTAGACGGGGATTCCTGATCTGCACGACCCCTCTTGCGAGCCTTCCTCATTCCCGAGTGTCTAATCCAGTTGATTTTCAATGTCTCTAATGTTAGTTTCATCCCCTCATTTTTCTCAAGATTATCGAGGCGGAAGAAATGAAGATTTCAGAAGAAGAAGTCCGGTATGTGGCCAAACTTGCCAACCTTGAACTCACTTCCGAGGAAGTCAAGACGTTTACCAATCAGTTGAGCAGTATTCTCGAACACATGGAGACATTGAGCGAAGTGTCTACCGACCACGTCGAGCCCATGACGAGGATTCCCGACTTCGGAGAGTTGGCTTCGTCCTCGACTCCTTTCCGTGAAGACGTCCCCGGACCCACGATTGGCACTGAACGGGCTTTGGGGAACGCGCCCGATCCCGGTGAAAAATACTTTAGGGTGCCCAAAGTGATTGCAGACCGTTAACCCGTAGCCTGGGACTTTACCCAATCGACTGCCTATGGCCCATTTAGATCCGAGAACGTTCTCCGTGGCGTCACTGCGCAAGGCCCTCTCCGCAGGCGAGGTATCCTCGCGGGAAGTCTGTGCCTCCGTTTACGAGCACGTGGAGAGGATCGATCCGAAGTACCGGGCGTTCCTTTCGCTCAGCCGGAAGCGCGCTGAAGAACAGGCCGCTCGAATAGATTCGATGCCCCGGGAGGAACGGCCCCCCCTGGCAGGGATCCCCGTGGCACTCAAAGATAATATGCTCCTGGAGGGATTCCCCGCGACCTGCGGTTCCAAAATCCTGGCCAACTACATCTCTCATTACGATGCCACCGTGACCCGGAAGCTCGAAGCCGCCGGGGCACTCATCATCGGCAAGACAAATCTCGATGAGTTTGCCATGGGCAGTTCAACCGAAAACTCGTCGTTCTTCACCACCCTGAACCCCAATGCACCGGATCGAGTGCCGGGCGGATCAAGCGGGGGTTCGGCGGTGGCTGTGGCGACAGGGATGGTCGTGGGCGCGTTGGGAAGTGACACCGGTGGATCGATCCGCCAGCCGGCGGCACTGACCGGAGTGGCAGGTCTCAAGCCCACCTACGGCCGGGTCTCTCGATTCGGGTTGATTGCGTTCGGGTCTTCCCTCGATCAGATTGGGCCCTTTGGACGCTCGGTAGCAGACGTCGCGGAAATGCTTCATGTCATAGCCGGCCATGACCCCAACGATTCGACCTCCGTCCCGCTGCCCGTTCCCGACTATCCTGAGGCACTGGGAGGCGACATCAAGGGCCTGGTGGTCGGGGTCCCCTGGGATCTTTTTGGCGAGGGTCTCGAGACGGACGTGAAGGAACACGTGACCGGAGCCGTCCGCTTGCTCGAGAAGATTGGATGCATGGTTGAACCGGTCCAACTGCCCCACTCGAAGTACGCCATCGATGTCTACTACATTGTGGCCCCCGCGGAAGCCAGCTCCAATCTGGCACGATTCGATGGAGTCCGCTACGGCTTTCGCTCACAGAATTCCCACACGCTTTCTGAGATGTACCGGCAGACGCGGGAGTGCGGGTTTGGTCCGGAAGTCAAACGGCGCATCATGCTGGGCACCTATGCCCTGAGCGCCGGTTACTATGATGCCTATTATCTCAAGGCCCAAAAGGTTCGCACGCTGGTCGCACGGGATTTCAAAGAGGCTTTCAAGAAGGTGGATGTGGTGGTTTGTCCGACGTCTCCCACCACCGCATTCAAGTTGGGGGAAAAAACTGAAGACCCGCTTTCCATGTATCTGAGCGATGTGTTCACCATTACAGCGAACCTGGCCGGAATCCCGGGCATTTCCCTGCCCTGCGGGAAAGACAAGCGCGGTCTTCCCATCGGCATTCAATTTCTCGGCCGGCCATTTGATGAACTCAAGATGCTTCAACTCTCCTTTGCTTACGAGCAGGCGGGAGGATTTGGACTTGAATGAGTGAACGCGGACAAACGCGAATGAGATGGAGTATCGGTTGTAGACACTCCTTTAAGATATCTCCCAATAGACAATACCCCCAACGGCAGTTGGGGGATCGTTCAGATTCAACCTACTGGCGCCTCTGGTTTTTCCAATTCAATTCCCCCGACGGCAGTCGGGGGATGATTCAGGTCCCACCTCCCCGGCTCGACGTGCGTGCTAGTTGAATGGTGTAAATCTCTCCGCCGACGGGATTCGGGAATTGTTCTTCTGAGTCAACTGCGCACAACCCGGCGAGATGCCAACTCCCGCCTCAGCGAGCGGCCGAATGTGAACTATCCCCCGCCTGCCGGTGGGGGGATTTGGGAAGAGGGGTCAAGCGGGGACAAACACCAGCATTTAGGACGACATCCAACCGATGTCGAAAAAGGTGTCAGTCCCCTTCATCTACTCGTGTTCAAGAGAAAGGATTAAATTGTCAAAATGCAGAATCCGGAGCTCTGACCCACAAATATTAGTCCATCAAGCATTCGTAATCGATGATCCCGTACCGTGCCTTGGGGTGCTGGATTTCCACGTACCCACATTCGGGCCATTCCTCTGAATGGGCCACCACGCCGGCTCGCACCATGTTCAAATCCATATAGGCCAGACACGAAGAATGGAAAGGTCCCAAGAACTCCCGACCCCCGACCGACAGATTGCTCTTCCACCGAACGTGCGCCCCCCCCTCACAGCGACCGTCCCCCAACTCCGTAGGAGTGCCATATCTGTACTCACGCCGAGCCCCCCACCACGTCGCAGTGCAACCCCGTAGGGGTGACATCATGCCCCTCATCTGAGCGCCAGAGGGACCTCAACCCTCCTGGAAATGTTCAAGGACCGCATAATAGAAAAACCGGAGACGTTCTTTTGCAACGGCTTCGACAAAAACGGTCTCATTATCGACGAGAAATACAAACTGGAAGTGCTCTCCAAAAACAAGAGCCGTCTTTACGCCTCATTGCTCTGGTTCAAGGACGTGGGCGCAATTGATGATGACGACATTGAAGTCTTCGATGCCATTCGGAAACACCGAAACGAAGTTACTCATGAGCTTCTAGATTTTCTGTCCGATGTTAAGCGGAACTTTGACGTAACGAAATTCGAAAGCTTGGTTAACTTGCTTGCCAAAATCGAAAAATGGTGGCTTATTAACTTCGAAATGGCGATTGATCCAGACATGGTGCCAGAGGACGTGAACGTTGATTACGTTATCCCGGGGCCTATGTGGAGTCTCCAACTGATGTTAGACATTGCTTTAGGTAACGAACCAAAGGAAGGTTATTACTATGATGCCTTCAAGAATGCCTCTAAGAAAGAGCACACCTAACAAGCGCGTGGAGTCGGACTCGCTACGTCGGCGCTTCGCGCTGCCTCCGCTCACCGCTCACGCGCATCGTTAACCCGATGAATATATGGATCAGCCCCGAACGATTGAAACGATTTTGAATTGGCTTCGGAGTAATGTCCTTCCTCCGCAGATTGTCAAATGTGATCACGTCACGTGCGACCGACAGGAGTTGCCGTTGTTTCTGGGCGAGAAGCTTGCCGGGACTGGCCGCGGCAGCCGCATCGCGCAAGTTGATCTCATTGTGTGCGACCAGTCCAGCCAAACAGTAAACTTGATCATCGAAGTAGATCCCAATCCCAATCCCAAAAAGGTTCTTGGTGACATCCTGGCAGTGCTGCTGGCTGACAACTACACTCCATCGAATGAGTTTCAACCATTCAAAATCAAAGACGCCGTTTTCGTCTATGTGACCGTTCTTCCGGAAAATCCTCACTCCCAAAAGGCGAAACAATTCCGCCAGATTGAAGCCGCGTTGCAGGCAAAACTTGATCTTCGCAGTCTTGGTATCCATGCGGTTCATCTGTGTCACGCCAGCACGGAGGAGGGAGCTGTCGAACGGTTCAGGCAGACTGTGGAACCATATTTAAGTTCCGGCCAGCTTAAGGTGAAGGCTTCCGTACAATAGGGCCCTGGCTGTGTACGGGCTAACCAAGGCATGCATCCGTCTGGAACAAAAGGCAATGCGGCGGGTGATGCCTCATCGTTAGAAGGCAAACCAGAGAGGGACAAAATCAATGGCAGAGCATGACGTTCCATTCAACGTCCCAAAGCGGGCTCTTGGCAAGTCCGACATGAAATTCGTCGTCAAGCGCGACGGTGCAGTGTTGGGCACGCTGGCCATATCAAACGGTTCGGTAGTCTGGTTCTCCAAGGGAACGACCTATGGGTACAAAATAGACTGGCTGAAGTTCGGCCAGCTTATGCAGAATCACGCCTCTCGTTGTGAAAGACGATAGCAGTTTTACTCTAGCATGATATCTGTGCTATCATGTCTACATGATTCGGCGGTTTCGCAACGACGGAACGGAGGATGTATTCAACGGGCGGAACACGAAAGTGGCGCGTCAGGTGTGCCCGCGACAGCTATGGGGCGTTGCGGCGCGAAAACTCGATCAGCTTGACTCGGCGGAAACGATCGAGGACCTTCGCGTTCCAGCGGGGAATCGACTCGAGGTTCTCTCAGGTGACCGGCGAGGGCAACACAGCATCCGCGTGAATGAGCGCTACCGAATCTGTTTCCGTTGGTCTGATGACGGTCCGACGGAGGTCGAGATAGTGGATTATCACTAGCCTCAGCATATGGGAGAACATCATGATACGGGTGCCAACTCATCGCGAACCAACTCACCCTGGTGAGATGCTTTTAAGGGAGTTTCTGGAACCCCTGCGTCTGTCACAGCAGGATCTTGCTCGGAGGATAGGGGTTCCCTACCAGCGAGTAAACGAACTTGTCAACCAGCGTCGTGGCGTCACGCCGAGCACTGCGCTTCGATTGGCCCAATTCTTCGGCAACTCTCCGGCTTTTTGGTTGAACCTCCAGCTTCGGTGGGATCTTTATCATGCTCAGACGGAAGAGGCGGATGCACTCAGAAAGATTCGTCCGATGGGGGCCGGGGGCAGATCCGACTCTGAAAGCAGCAGGCCTACTAACCATTCGCCCCAGCGGACGGTCCGCTGCACGGCCCGCCCCTGAGCTTAGCCGTTAGCCGGACAAATGCTCATCGACGCGGCACGACGTTAACGAGGGAATCGCCATGAACGATTCGGAGAAGCCGAAGGGTTCTGCAGACGCTGACGTACTTCCTGCCAGTTCGACCCCGTTGGTGTTCATAAGCCACGATGGTCGCGACGCCGACTTGGCGGAAGCCTTCAGCAAGCTACTCAAGAGCGTCAGCGCGGGCATGATCAAGACGTTTCGTTCGTCTGACAAAAAGGGTACGGAAGGCATCGATTTCGGCGACGAGTGGTACAAACGGCTTATGGCAAAACTGCAGTCAACATCGGATGTGGTTTGTCTCTTCACCGAACGCAGCCTCGATAGACCGTGGATTCTGTTTGAGGCCGGAGTGGCAAAAGGGAAAGTGACTACTCCGGTCGTCGGTTTGGCGCTGGGGGTGCCTCTGACCCGTGTCGCGTCCGGGCCCTTCTACAACTTTCACAACATGGACGACAGCGAGGGAGATCTGACGAAGCTCGTGCATCAGCTCGCGAGGCGGATCCCCAACCTGGAGCTCGACGCCGATGTTGTGCAGACTCAGGTAGAGGCTTTCAAGGCCACCGAAGCCACAATCCTAAAGTCACTGGCAGCGACTGGTGGCAAGAAAGCGGAGGATGCTGCGGACGAGAGCCCGGTCGCCAAGCTGGCAGAAGAGATGAAGGCATTGCCTTCACGCGTCGCGGAACGCTTGGCCGAGGTTGGCGATCCCTTTCGCCGCCGCAGAATGCGTCGATTTCATCCAATGATGTTCGAAGAACTGATGCACATGTCAGGCGAGCCAGGTGATCCGGTCGCGATTCTGATGGCCGCCAGTATCGTCCGCGACGAGTTGCCCTGGCTCTATGAGTTGGCAATGGAAGTGTACCGGGCCGTCAAGTCTGGAAACACGGAGGCCATAGAGGCTGAAATGGCGCGCCTTGGCCATTTCTCAGAAATCATGATGCATGGCCCTTTCATGCACCAAATGGGTTTTGGCGACAAGGGGTCGCACATGTTCGCGATGGAGTTTCCGCGAATGGAATGCACTGGGGTCGAATGCACTGGGGTCGGACCAAGCTAACTTGCTTTAAGATAAGAGAATAAGTTCCAAAACCGGGTGTTTTCGAGGCTTAACCGGCCTTTTTCGCCCTCCAAATTGTCCTCGTAAGCCGCCACCTCCTCGCGCAACTGGTAACCAGTTTCGGCGGGCATCACGTCCCTTCCTCGAGCCCGCGCCCCCAATTGCCTCCGAACGGCTTCCACATAAGCCGGGCTTCCCACCGCCAGACTCTCGCTCCAATGACTCTGCCGCTCCAACTGCTTCCGCTGTAGGGCTTCTTCGATTTGCTCGCGACAGGCTTGCTGCAACTGGTCCA
>JAIQFV010000017.1 GCA_020073085.1 Terriglobia bacterium
TCACCCGTCCCGCTTTGTTATAATCCGTCATGGCCAATCTCCTCTCTCTGGGCTTTTAAGCCCGGGTTGATTTTTTTCCTTGGAGACCATTGTACCGGTACTCCGCGGAGATTGGCCTTCTCATCCTATCTACACTCTGCCAGCCCTTCGGGCCTGGGTAGTTTTGTTTGGATTTTGGGCTTTGGATTTTGGGTTTTGCTTGGAATTTGGATTTTGGACTTTGGAATTTATCTGGATTTTGGACTTTGGAATTTGGATTTTGCTTTATTCACCCGCCTGGCCGTTCACCTTCCAAAATGGCCCGATGGAAGGCTTAAACGTTCAGTTCTCTGGCGGAAAGTTCAAATCCTCCCTCCTGTGAAGTATCCTTCCCGCGCTGTCATCCCAAACTCTTAAGAAGCTGCTGCCATCAATCCCATGAGGATTCGGAAAAAGCTGAAGCAAGCGTTGCGTCATTTTCATGTCACCCGGGTCCTCTTGAGCCGCCTTTTCTTCACTCCGTATCCGCTTCTGGCTCATCTCATCCCGATGCGAAGGTGCAATCTTTCCTGCGCGTACTGCAATGAGTACGACAACTTCTCGCAACCGGTCGTGCTCGAGGAAATGTTCAAGCGCGTCGACAAATTGGCTGCGCTGGGCACGAAGATTATCACCATCAGCGGCGGCGAGCCGTTGCTCCATCCCAACCTGGAGGACATCATCCGGCGCATCCGGAGTCACGGCATGATTGCCGGATTGATCAGCAACTGTTATCTGATGACGCCTGAGCGGATTCGGTCCTTGAACAAGGCCGGATTGGAATTCTTGCAGGTCTCGATCGACAATGTGAACCCGGACCAGGTGTCGAAGAAGAGCCTGAAGGTTCTGGATTCCAAACTCGTCAACCTGCAACGGCACGCCGAGTTTGGCGTCAACATCAATTCGGTCATCGGAGGAGGGATTGCCAATCCGGAAGATGCCCTCGTCGTCGCACGGCGCGCCGTCGAGCTCGGGTTCACGACCTCCCTGGGTGTGATTCATGACGGAAATGGCACTTTGAAACCGCTCAACGGGCTGGAGCAGAGAATTCAGCACGCCATGAGGCTCCTCGGCAAGAAAAGCTATGCCCGGATCCACAAGTTCCAGGACAACCTCTCGCGGGGAAAGCCGAACGAGTGGCGCTGCCGCGCCGGCGCGCGTTACCTTTACGTCTGCGAAGAGGGGCTGGTGCATTATTGTTCTCAACAGCGCGGCTATCCGGCCATTCCACTGGAGCAATACAGCCTTGAGGACGTTCGACGCGAATATTATACGAAGAAGGCCTGCGCCCCGTTTTGTACCGTGGCCTGTGTCCATCAGGTCGCCACGCTTGATAACTGGCGCGATCCGCAACACATCGATCCCGTCGCCGTCCCAACTCCTCAGCCCAGCCTGCAACCCGGCCGGATGGGGGAACCGGCCCGCGCCTGAACCGGGCGTGGCGTCCACCCCGTCTTTCGCCTCCTCCTGTTCCATACCCATGGCGCTCGCTGATCTCCGGATGTCCTTTTGAACTATTCTATGATTTGAGTTCTCTTGCCGGGGTGCCGCATGGCGAGGGCGGCCGACTTGCCCGGGAATGCCGTATCATCGGACGCCGGGTGCGCGGATATGTCCGCCTCGGCGGACATGTCTGCGCATCAATACCCTTCGGGTCTCAACGCTGAATTATCAAGAATTTCTCCTCGAACGTCCAGGGAGCGGCCCTCGAGTATCTTGCAGCGCAGCCGTGCCAACAACGCATGCCTACGGCACCCGAGGTCATTCTTTCCTCCTGCCGCGTAAGGCTTGTCAAGACATAGAACTCGTACTAAGCTCTGACTCTTGGTGAACATTTCAAGGTAAGATCTGGGCAAGGTCGCGGCCGCCAGCACTCGACCGAGGCAATCTTCATCGAATATCAATTCGCACCACAAGGTAGACTCCATCGCAGAGAGCGGGGGAGAGCGAGTCCATGACCGAACCTCAGAAAACACCAACATCGATGGTCCACATCTTTGGAGTCCTTCTGATTGTCGGGGTGGGGTTCGTTGTTCGCTACATCTACCAGGCCTATATGCTCAGCGGATCGCCTTCTTCCAGCCAATGGCAGTTGGGGTTGGGATTGGTTGGCGGGGCTGGGGTGGTCCTGCTTCTTGTATTTCCCTTGCGACGGCGTCTTCGTCAGGGGCCCGCCACAGGCTTCGAGTCGTGGATGATCACTCACGCGTATTGTGGCGTTGCGGCGGGGATTGTCCTCCTGCACCACGGCCTCTTTAATTTTGCGATGGATCTCCGCGGGATCCTGCTGTTACTTCTGACCCTCTCGCTTCTCCTTGGAATTCTCCTTTTGATCTTGAGAAAGCGGGAAGGTGCAGCCGGACCTTCCGCCATGACACGCCGATTGTCCTCGCTTCACTTGCTGGTATCGATCTTCACCGGAATTCTTCTGGTGGTGCACGTGTTGTTCGATGCGGTGGTAAGGCAGTAGAAGAAGTGGGCAGTGGGCAGTGATCAGCGGGATGCTCATCCAACTGGGTTGACTGAGTCAATTTCATTTCGACTTCGAAACACTAGTGAAGTGATTCGATTGACCTCGCTCTTAACTGACCACTGGCCACTGCTCACTGCCCACTTTTTTCAACCCGGGAGCTTACCATGTCACGATGGCTTTTCAAGACAGAACCCACGCATTATTCATTTGATGACCTGGTCGAGAGCAAGAAAGCGGTCTGGGATGGCATCACGAACAACCTGGCGTTGAAGCATCTGCGTGGCGTCAGGAAGGGAGACGAAGCCCTCGTGTATCACACCGGCGACGAGAAACAAATCGTGGGAGTTGCGATTGTTACATCGAATCCTTATCCGGATCCGAAGCAGAAAGATCCCAAGCTGGTGGTCGTTGATATCAAACCGGGGCGGAGGTTGAATCGGGAAGTGACACTGGCTGAAATCAAAGCCGACAAGGCGCTTAAAGATTTTGATCTGGTACGAAATTCGCGCCTTTCCGTTATGCCCGTGTCTGACGCCCAGTGGAAGCGCCTGCTCGAGCTCGCTGGGGGAATAACCTATTTCTCCCGCTCCCACATCGTCTCTGCTTCGCCTTCGCTGAGCGAAATCCATCGTGCCAGCACGAAGAGGGCGTCCCCCAGCCGGTTGAGATAGGGGATCAGATAATCCCCGAGGGGTTCCTCGCGACCGAGTGCCACACAAGCGCGCTCGGCCCGCCGGCAGACGGTCCGGGCCTGGTGCAATGTGGCGGCCACCAGGCCTCCTCCCGGGAGAATAAACTCTTCGAGCGGCTTCAATTCTTTTTCCAACTCATCCATCAGCGCCTCCAGCGCGTCGATGTGGCGCTGCCCGACCAGGGGCATATTCTCCCACCGGTCTTCCACGCGCGTCGCCAGATCGCTGCCGACGACAAAGAGTTCATTTTGAATTTTCTTGAGTTCCGTCTCCAGCCGTTGTTGGGACGCATTGGGCGGGGAAAACTTCTGGTTGAAGGCGCGTGCCACGCCGAGGACGGAGTTTAATTCATCGACGATCCCGTAGCTTTCGATCCGGCGGGAGTCCTTGGGGACCCTTCGATTGCCGACCAGTCCGGTTTCTCCCTTGTCGCCTGTCCGCGTGTACACCCTGGTGATTCGCATGATGACGAGATTGTGCCACAGGCGATTCCGAGGGGACAAATGAAATTGATTGTAGGATGGATTGTAGAAAAGATCCACGGTAACCGCCGAGGCGCCCGGGGAATGACTGAATCGGGGTGCCGCAGGCATGCGTTGTGGGCATGCCTGCGCTGCAAGACAGTCGAGGGCTGCTCTCCAGACGTTCGGGGTGAGGGGAAATTCTTGATAATTCGGAGTAGAGACCTGAAGAGTAATGGTTCGCAGACATGCAAAGAGCGCATATCTGCGGCACCCGGGGGGGCAGCGTCACCCGAGGAATGACTGAATCGGGGTGCCGCAGGCATGCGTTGTGGGCATGCCTGCGCCTGCAAGACAGTCGAGGGCTGCTCTCCAGACGTTCGGGGTGAGGGGAAATTCTTGATAATTCGGAGTAGAGACCTGAGGAGTATTGATTCGCAGACATGTCCGCCGAGGCGGACATATCTGCGGCACCCGGGCAAAGAGCGCATATCTGCGGTACCCGGGCAAAGAGCGCATATCTGCGGCGCCCACATCGGGCGGTCTGCGGCGCCGCAGCGACTTATCTGAACGAGCTGAGCTGTCCCGCATAGACGAAGATGTAGCGCAGGAGGTAACCGCCCATCAGGACCAGCAGGGCCGCAAACGCGGCGAGGGGCTTGTTGTGGTGGAGGGAAGCCTTCGAGAGCAGGACGGGCGCCATCTCCCACACCTCGATCGCGAGAGGCAGCAGTAATCCCAGTCCCATAAAAAACACCCAAAAGACCAGCGTGTAGGGACCCCCCAGGATGAGCCCCAATGAATCCTGTACGGCGCGAACCGATAGCTCTCCGTGAATAATATAGGGCAGCACGATGAAGAATTCGAGGGTGATGAAACAGATATCGAGGGTGTAGAGGAAACGCGCCTGACGCGGGTCGAGGTTCTTACGGTTCCAGGAAAGCGCAAAGATCAGGGTGGCACAGCCGGTCGAGAGTGCGGAGAACAAGAACATCTGGGCCACAAGATTCGTGTTCCAGAAAGGCCGTGACTGGACCGCCCCCAGGAGGACTCCAGTGTAAATCCCCACGGCAATGCTGACGGGAAACCCAATCATCGCCAGCCACCGGCGCCAGGCGGAGAGGTCACGATTGAGCTTCTTTAGAAATGCAAGCTTCCGGGGAAGCCTGGCGAAGAGCATTTCGCGCCGGTCCGAAGGGAACCAGGCGTAGAAGTAGAGCAGGGTGACCGCCGTAAAAAAGAGGAGCAACCAGGAGCCGATCGACATCGGGCTTTCCCACCTCAGGTGGGTAAACAGCTTGTAAAACCGGTACCAGTTCCCCAAGTCAAAAATCAGCAGGAGCGATCCGAGGGCGACGGGCCACGGCGCCATCATGGCGCCGTATTTCGCGATCCGGGAATGAATGAATTCGTCTTTCTCCTGGAGGTAAGTGGCAAGGGCGGAGACGAAGAAGATCCCTGCGGACAGCCCGCCTAGAAAGAGGTAGTTGACGATCAGCCATCCCCACTCGACATGTTTCATAGCCCTCTCCCCCTACAACAGATAATAGATTTGCGGGCCATTGCCCGTTTCCGGTTTCTTCAGCCGGTATTGACGGGTGTTGAGAATTTCCCGAAGCCTTCCGTCGGCGTCATTGATGTCACCAAAGACGCGCACCTTGGACGGGCAGGTCTCCACGCAGGCCGGAATTTCTCCACGGTCCACACGCTGGACACAGAAGGTACATTTTTCCACCACGCCGCGATCCTCGCGGAAGAAGCGGGCATCATACGGGCAGGCAATCATGCAGTAGCGGCAACCCACACACTCCGTGTCGTTGACGAGCACGACGCCGTCTTTCCGCTGCCATGAGGCCCCGGTCGGACACACCCGCACACAGGCCGGGCTGGCACAGTGATGACACTGTTCCGGTTCGAAGGCGGCCAGCATCTTCGGCCACGTCCCGTGATGTTCTTCTCCAATCCAGTCCCGGCTCTTGCCCAAGGGGACCTGGTTTTCGGCACGGCAGGCGACAACGCAGGCCTTGCAGTTCAGGCATTTTTTTGAATCGACGATCAGGGCATAGCGTTTGGGTTGCGGGGCCATAAGGATTCGCCTAAACCTTTCTCACTTTCACGAAGGTCTCGTGAAGGGCGGCGTTCCCCGAGACCTTGTCCCACGCCGTCTCCAGAAGCTGGGCATCGGACGCGCCCACCTCACAGGCGAGTCGCTGCCATTTCGTTCGTTTTCCAAAACCGTGCAACATGAATACGCAGTCCGGACGGATCTCCTCGGTCACCCGCGTCTTGATGCGGACCGTCCCGACCGCGCTGGCAACCTCGACCCGGTCGCCCTCCTTCACTCCAATGGCTTCTGCGGAGGTCGGGTGGATCCAGAGGTCGTTTTCGGGGGAGAATTCATTTAACCAGGGGTTGTTCGTGTTGTTGGCGTGCGTGAAGAAGGCCTTCCGGCCCAGGACCAGGCGAAACTTTCCGGCAGGAGGTTCCGTCGGGGATTGATAGACCGGCAGGGGATCATAGCCTGACTCCTGCAGCCGCTCGGAGTAGATTTCAATCTTGCCGGACTTGGTGACAAACCGGTGGTCCGGACTGAGGGTGGTTCCGTATTTCGGGACATCGGGCGCCGCCCAGACTCCGTGCTTCTTCAAGTATTCCAGGGGCATTTGGAACGGGAGCTCCTTGACCTGGGCGTCGATCCACTGCTCGATGGTGTAGTCGAAGTAATCCGAGAGCTTCAGCCGCTTGGCCAGGCCCTGAACGATCTCGAGCGTGGTCCGGGTGTCGTGGAGCGGTTTGATCACAGGTTGTCGCAGGACGACCACGGGCCAGATCCCGGACAGCACCTCCACCGGATCGAGGCGTTCCAGGTAGGTCGATTCCGGAAAAATCACATCGGCATACCATGCCGTGTCGCTCATTTGAATGTCGACCACCCCGACAAATTCCATTTGCTCGATCATGCGGAGGGTCCGCGCCTGGTCGGGCAGGGCGTTCATGGGATCCTGCTTGTGGATCATCCACCCTTTGACCGGATAGGGGGAAGCCGCCAGCACGTTCTCGCGCAGTTTGAGGTACGCCCCATCTCCTTTGGCGGCGAGAGGGAAGTTCTTATCGAGCTCGTCGATGCGGGGCGCCTTGGGATCGTCCCAGGGCAGGAAGAGATATTCCCCCAGTTCAATCTTGTTATTCGGTACCATGCCGCCCTGCCGGTCCCAGTTGCCGACCACGGCATTGAGGATGGCCTGGGCGCGGCGCATCTGGAAATCGTTCTGATACCAGGAGGACCTTCTCCCGGCGTAGTAGACCGCCCGCGGGGCGGCGTCAGAAAACTCGCGCGCGATCCGGAGAATTTCTTTCGCGGGGATCTCGGTCTCTTTTTCGGCCCACTCCGGCGTGTAGGGTTTGACGTGTTCGATGAGTTTGTCGAAACCGGTACAATAGGAATTGACGAATTCCTTGTCGTAGCGATTTTCGCCGACAATCACATTCAGCATGGCAAGGATGAAGGCCATGTCGGTTCCCGGCTTGATGGGAAACCAGGCGTCCGCCTTGGCCGCCGTCACCGTGAAGCGCGGGTCCAGACAAATCAGGCGGGCCTTCCGGTTCATGGTGGCGTCGATCAGGTCCATCGTGTCCGGTGTGATGAAGGCCTCGAAGCGGTTGGCGCCGGACATGATGACGTAATTGCAGTTGAGGAGATCGAAGGAGGGAACCGTTCCGAAGGTGGCGGAGTAGGCCAGGTTCACCGAGGCCAGACACAAGGTGGGATGCCGGACGATATTGGGAGAGCCGAAGGCCAGTCCCAGGTTCTTGAAGAAGATTTCCTGAAAGCTTTCCGTCGAGGACCACAGCGTTCCCTGGGGACCGTATTTTTCTTTGATCGCCGAAAGCTTTCCCGCCGCGAAGTCAAAGGCTTCCTCCCAGCTGGCTGGCCGCCATTTGCCTTCCCCCCGCTCGCCGGCGCGAATCAGCGGGCGCTTGATGCGGGCCGGATCGTACACCTGTTGAATGCCCGCATTTCCCCGCGCGCAGAGCATGCCGCGGGACTTGGGATTCTCGGGGTTCGGATTCAGTTTCTGAATGACCCCTTCATGGACGACGGCGATGACAGAGCACTTATTCGGACAGAGTTCGCAGGTCGTGGGGACTTCGAGGCGCTGGGGGACGGGTGCGGTCTCCTTGATGAACGGCTTCAAGCACCCCGCCTGAGTGGCCAGGGCCGCCCCGAGCGCGCCTCCCGTGGTCATCCGGAAGAAACTCCGCCGGTCAAGCTGATTCTTTCCCATTCCACCCTCCCTCGAAGGCGGGACCGGAGATGAGTATCCCCGGTCCCACGCGCGCTAGAACCTTGTTTCGAACATCATGTAGATATTGCTGACCTTCTTCGGGAAGGGATAGAAATTCACAACATTGGGATTGTCGAGACTGAAGAATTCCAGGGGCCCGGGGGCGATGTGCCAGCCGCTGAAGGCGGTGGAGTAGTTGTAATGGATGTAGCCGGCTTTGAGCACAAGGTTCTTGACCATCGTCCAGTGCAGGTAGGTTTCCCACACGTTGCCGCGGGCGGACAGCTTGTCGCTCGGTTCGCCGGCCGTCGGGGTGTAAGTAAACCAGTTGGGCGAGCCATGGTTAAACTCCAGTCCCACCGAGAGATTCTTCGCCGGAGAGTATTTCATCCCGGTATAAACCCCCGTTCCACTGCGGGAATGGAGCGGGTCGCCCAGGAGTCCGCCAAAGCCGTACTGGCTGACTTTTCCATTTGGATGGGACTTGATATAGCCTCCGCTGAGGAAGTACGTGAAGTTATCTCCAATGGTGTGCATCCACGTCGCTCCCAACTGGTCCATGTTGCCCAGGTTGTTGGTGGCGGTCACATACTGCGTAGTGGGAAACGCAAAGGCAGCGGGGACGGGAAAGTTGTTCAAGGCGCCGTACGGGATGTCGGTCATGTTGGTGAAGCGGTTGTAGCCCACCAGAAGCCGGGTGCTGCTGACCGTTTTTCCGGTCTGGAAAAGCAGGGGCATGTCATAAGTGAATCCCACCACGCGGCTGTCCTTCATGCCATTGATGTGTCCGAGGCCGAAGGGGGTGATGGTGTAATTTTCGGAGACCTGGCCGCCGCCCCCGAACCCGGATTCGTAGCCGATGCCGCCGCACACGCCGATGTTGGTCCCCTCGGGAAAGCCGATCTTGTCGAGATGGTAGTCGATATGCATGCCGTCGACTTCGGCGTTCACCATGATGGCCTGAGGGGTGGCCTGACGCTCGGTGCCCTCACGCAACTCCAGGGGCGGGCCGTCACTGCTGTTCATGCGGCCGAAGGAGAAGGTGAAGGGCGCATTGGGGATGTCCCATTTCAACAGTGCGCGCTCCACACGGATGACTTCGTTGCTGGGGATGCGGCTGGAATTGAACGAATTTAGAACCGTGCCCGGGAGGCCGTTGAAGAGAGGAACGTCGGATCCCCCGTAGAGTTTGTACATGCTCAGCCGTCCCATGAACTTGAGGTTCTCATTGATGTCGGCACTCATCTTGAGGCGCAGCCGCAGGGAGTACTGCCCGGAATTATTGAGGTTCTGCTCGGGGACCGCGACCGGGGCGCTGGTGGTTCCCGTGAACTGCTGGTAGGGGTTGATCTTCCAATTCAGATTGTCAAAGCGCACCCGCATGTCGCCGCCCCACTTGATGTTGTTTCCGGCGGTTTTGGATTCCACTTTTTCCAGGCGATCGTTGAGGTCGGCGATGTCGGCGACCGGGGCGGCGGCCGCGGCGGGCTGCGCCGCGTTGACCTTTTCTTCCAGGGCCAGGAGCTGTTGCTTCAACTGTTCAATCTGTTTCTTGAGTTCGTCGTTGGTCTGAGCCTGGATCAATAAAGGGGAAACGAGGATGGCGATGAAAGCGATGATGAGGATTAATTTACGCATAAAGTCTCCTTGTTCCGAGAGATGAGGAGCGGGATTGGTCATGGAACCGTGAGGCCCGCGGGGACAGGGCCGTCCGGCGGTGAAGGGGTCAGGCCGGCGTGGAGAGACCTGGGTCCGTTCATCCCGGATCCAACGGGACCGGTTTGCTATTTGCCGCAGGTTTCAGGCTGAGGAGAGTCCGAAGCGTGCGCCTGCAAGTAGGTGGCGACGTCCACGAGCTCCTCGGCGCTCATCAGTTTAATGAGCTGTTCTTTTCCCTTGGCATGTTTGGCTGCGGTGAAGTAGGCTTTCCACTGGGTCTGGGTCTTGCTGAGCGGCGTGATCTCGGATCCCGCGGCTCCCTTGGTATGGCAGGTCTTGCAGGTTTTTCTGAAGAAGAAGCGGCCTTTGGTCTCGCTGCCGGAGGAGGCGGACGAGACGGCGAAGGCGAGGGTCATCCAGAGTCCGAGGCTGATGAGGGCGACGAGCAGTTTGAGTCCTTTTCGCATGGTCTGTCTCCGATGAATAAGCGTTATTCCGGTTATGAATGAAGTTCAGTTCAAAAGGCGAGGGGGTGGGAGCGCAGCCGAGGGATCGTGTGTTCGTGAACCTTTTCACAAGACAGGGCAAAGCAAAAATCGCCCGCCCTTCCTCTGCTCCCCCCGCCGTGGACCCCGCCCGGCGTCCCGGGCGGACAGGGCGCCGGCGTGTTCCGTTCCGAACCATTGAAACATTCCACTATAGCAATCATCACTTGATAATTGAATAGTAATATAGTAATATTGTCAAGTGTTTTTTTTCACAAAGGAGGGGCACCCGTGGTGATTGATCCATCCATGCTCACGGACGAGGCGCTGGAAATGGTGGCGGCGCGGTTCCGCTGCCTGGCGGAGCCGATGCGCCTGAAGATCCTGCGCGCGCTGCAGGAGCGGGAGCTGACCGTGGGTCAGCTGGTGCGGCAGCTCGAAGCCAACCAGGCCAATATCAGCAAGCACCTCAAGGTGCTGATGGAGGCGGGGGTGGTCGCGCGGCGGTCGCAGGGGACATCGGCGCACTTTTCGATTTCCGATCCGATGATCCTCACGCTGTGCCACACCATCTGCAACGGGCTGGCGGAGAAATTGAAGACCCAGGCGAAAGGCTTCGGCCTCACCCTCGCGAAGCGACGGGCCGCCCGATGACGGTTTGATCCGCATGAGGAAACGGGAACCTCCCCGGTGCACGGGTCGAGGTTTTCCCGCGCGCTGAACCCCCTATCGCCCCCGTTCCCCGCACTGTTCCCGGAATGCGGCAGACGACATTCTCGGACCCTGCGCGGATCCGGCGCCGATCCGCTTCCAGCGGCGACCCGCGGGGAGCGAGGGGCTGCAAGAATTGTTCTCCTCTCGAACGAGCTGCCGTCTCCTTCATGGTCTCCCCCTCGAGCGGTCTCCCCTGCAGTCCGCCGCCCGGCGAGACCCCCGGTCCCCGGGGAGCCGAATCCCTCCTCTTGACAAATGTCGTTATAACGACTATTATGCCGTGATGCCGGCGCCGACACCGCGGAGAAAGGGACGGGAACAGTTCCCGGGGCCACTCGGGGAAGAGCTGTATCTCCAGCTCCAGCGGTCGGCCGAGGCGCTCCGGCAACGGCTGGAAGCGGCCTTGAAACCGGCCGGGCTGTCGCCGACCCAGTACAACGTGCTCAGAATCCTGCGGGGCGCCGGGCCGGGAGGCCTGCCCTGCCGCCGGATTGCGGAGCGCATGGTGACGCGCGACCCCGACATCACGAGGCTGCTCGACCGGCTGGAGGCCCGCGGGTGGGTCGCCCGGACCCGCGAAAAGAAGGATCGCCGGGTCATCACCACACGCATCACGGAGGCCGGCTTGAGGCGGCTGAAGACACTGGATGAGCCGGTGGCCGGCATGCACCGCCAGCAGGTCGGCCAGGTGCCGGAGCGGACCCTGCGGGCACTGATCGGGCTGCTGAAGCAGGTGCGGAGTCCGCGATGAATCATCCCGCGGGCCTGCGGCCGGCGGAGAGCGGGGGATGAGGCTTGAAAGCGAGGAGAGACTTTTTCTCAAGGTGGGTCCTGATGAGGAGGGACGGGGCATGAAGGAAATCATTGGTTTCATCGGTCTTGGGAATATGGGGTCGTTCATGGCGGGCAACCTGGCGGAGGCCGGTTACGCGGTCCGCATTTGGAATCGGACCCGCGAGAAGGCGGACCCGCTGATTGCCCGCGGCGCCCAGTGGAGGGCCCGGCCGTCGGAGGTGGCGGAGCCCGGCTCCATTGCCATCACCATGCTTTCCGACGATGAGGTGGTCGAGGAGATTGCAGGCGAAGGAAGTGAGATGGCGGCGCGCCTTGGGAAGGGAGGGATTCACCTATCGATGAGCACGATTTCGCCCGCGACCTCCCGAAAATTGTCGGAGCATCATCAAGGCCAAGGCGCGAGCTATGTCGCCGCCCCGGTCTTCGGAAGACCCGAAGCGGCGGCGGCGCGCAAGCTGTGGATTTGTGTGTCCGGTCCGGCGGCCGCCAAAGGACGTGTCCAACCGGTCCTCAAGGCCCTGGGTCAGGGCGTTTTTGACTTTGGGGAGGATCCGGGGGCCGCCAACGTGGTGAAGCTCGCGGGCAACTTTCTGATCGCCTCGGCCATGGAGGCGATGGCGGAGGCCTTTGCACTGGCCCAAAAGAACGGGATCGACCGTGCCACCGTTGCCGATCTGTTCGGACAAACCTTGTTTGCATGTCCGGTCTATCAGAACTATGGGAAGGCCATTGCCCAGGAGCGTTACACGCCCGCGGGATTCCGGATGCCGCTGGGGCTCAAAGATATCGACCTGGTGCTTCAGACCGCTGCGTCGTCGCGCGTCCCCATGCCGCTGGCCAGCCTGCTGCACGACCGGTATATCACGGCGCTCGCCAAGGGCCGTGAATCAATGGACTGGTCGGCGCTGGCTCTGGGAGCTTCAGAAGATGCCGGATTGAAGTAGAAGCGCGATCCTTTGCAAGAAGATCATGAAGCCGGAGGCCGGAAGGCAGAAGCCGGAAGCCTGAAGCAGGATGTCGGAAGGCCGGATACTCTGACGACCCAAAATTGATCCATGAAAGAATCCTGCAAATCCGAAGAAGGAGTCTCAAATGATTGTCGTAAGACCTGGAAATGAACGGGGGCATAACAATTTAGGGTGGCTTGACACCTATCACACTTTTTCGTTCGATACCTACTTCGACCCTGACCACATGGGCTTCCGGCAACTGCGGGTGATCAACGAAGATCGCGTCGAGCCCGGCGGCGGTTTTGGGACGCACCCTCACCGCGACATGGAAATCATAACGTATATTCTGGACGGGGCCCTCGAACACCGTGACAGCATGGGCAACGGATCAGTGATCCGGCCGGGCGAAGTCCAGCGGATGAGCGCCGGCACCGGCATCACGCACAGCGAATTCAATCCGTCCAAATCGGAACGGGTGCACCTGCTGCAGATCTGGATACTGCCGGAGAAAAAGGGGCTGACCCCGAGTTATGAACAGCGTGAATTTAAGGCGGAGGAAAGGCGCGGCCGGTTGCGTCTGATTGCCGCAAAAAGCGGCCGCGACGGCGCGGTTGCGATCCACCAGGATGTTGAACTGTACGCCGGGTTGTTCGATGCAGGAGAACGGGCGACCTTTTCGATTCGGCCCAATCGACATGCCTGGGTGCAGGTGGCCCGCGGCGCCATGAGGCTGAATCAAGTTGCCCTGAAAGCCGGAGATGGCGCCGCAGTCAGCAACGAAACGCAGTTGAAGTTGACGGGGACGGAGACTGCTGAAGTGCTGGTTTTCGATTTGGCGTGAATGGGGAATGCGGGTTTCGGATTGCAGAGTGCGGAATAGAAGCGCAGATCGCCGCGGCGGGGTGCCGCAGGCATGCGCTTTTTGCATGCCTGCGCCTGCAGAAATTCCGAAGGCCATCCATGGGCTCTGCAGGAAGGAGTGGCGATGTCATCATCTTCAGGAGGGATGGTGACGGGAGGGGTTGGCATTCGCAGGCATGTTGGGAAGCACATGCCTGCGGCACCCGGATTCCACGAAGTTTCCGGCAAATCAGCGGGGCGGGCATTCGCAGGCATGTTGAGAAGCACATGCCTGCGGCACCCGGATTCCACGAAGTTTCCGACAAATCAGCGGGGCTGGCATTCGCAGGCATGTTGAGAAGCGCATGCCTGCGGCACCCGGCACCCGGCACCCTGCACCCGGCTTCAAACAGAAAGCGCTTATTCCCCGAGATAGGCGTCCGCTTCGATTTCCACCAGCATATCCGGATCGACCAATCGGCTGACCTCGACCATTGTGGTGGCGGGTCGAATGCTGCCAAAGAATTCCCCATGAGCTCTTCCGATGATCTCCCAGTCCTCGATGTCGGTCACGAACATTCTTGTCCGAACCACGTCCTTCAGTCCGGCCCGGGCATTCCGCAGGGCGCGTTCAATATTTTGCAGAGCCTGGATGGTTTGCGCGTAAGGATCGCCGACCCCGACGATCTCGCCCGTCTCTCCGGTGGCGGTGGTGCCCGATACATGGATATGAGGACCCGTTCGGACTGCACGCGAGTAACCCACGATGGGTTCCCATGTCGTTCCGCTCGAAATATTTTCTCTCGGCATGAAGCGTTCCTTTCTGAGACTGCGGGGATGGAAGCCGTCAAACAGATTCATCTTTCAGGAATCAGTGAAATCCCATGTGCAAACCGAAACTTGATTTTGGTGCGCCAGGTGAAGCATTATACCGGACTTGAATCAAGACACGGCGGATCCGTGATGGGTCCCCGGGATTTGGTTGGATCACTACAACGGAAGTCCTGCCCCGCCCGGCCCCCCCGGAGTTTTTGGGAGAGCTTAATGTCACCATGACAGTCTGACGGACCACGCGCGGCATCCTCTGCACCTCTGTGATGAAGAATCAGTATGGCCAGGATCCAGACAGAACCTTTCGTTCGGAAGAACTGGTTAATCATCGGCTCGAATGCCGCCATGTTCGTGTACGGCGTCGTCCTGGCCCTGCTCGGATCGATCCTTCCTTTGATGGGCGAGCGGATTCACCTGGATCTAGCCCAGGCGGGCAATCTCTTTCTCGGCATGAACTTCGCAATGCTTGTCAGCATGGTCGGTCTTGGCGTGCTCATGGACTGGATGGGGAAGAAGCCGATCCTGATCGCGGGATCGCTGGTTGTCGCCCTATCGCTCTTGTTGATCAACCGCGCTTCGAGTTATACGGCTGTGCTGGTGGGGGTAGTCCTGCTCGGAATCGGTGGAGGAGCTCTCAATGGAGCGGCCAATACGCTGGTGGCTGACTTGGAGAGAGACCCGCGGGGGAAAGCATCGGCTCTCAATCTGCTGGGGGTCTACTTCGGGTTTGGCGCGCTGTCCCTTCCCTTCATCATGGGAGCTGGGATCAAAGGGCTGGGCCTGGCTCCCATTCTCTACCTTGCCCTCGTCCTTGCACTTGTTCCCAATTTCGTATTCATTGGTCTCACCTTTCCACCGCTTCCCACGCGTCGGACTTCACTCTGGGCAGAGTCCGTTCAATTGGTTCGCAATCCAGTGGTGCTCCTGCTGGGTTCTCTCCTTTTCTTCGAATCGGGAAACGAATTCATTGTCGGCGGGTACGCTTCGACTTACTTCAAAAGCAATATGGGCAGTTCCATCTCTGTGGCCTCTTATATTCTTTCCGGTTATTGGGCGGCCATGATGGCAGGCCGAGTCATCTCGAGCCGGCTGCTTTTGCGCATGAACAGCTTGACGCTTGTAAAGGTGAGTGCCCTGGGCTCCGCCATCGCAGGGTTGGTGTTGCTCCTGGCCACATCCACTCTTGCCGCCATCGCCGGAGTTGTTTTGCTGGGGTTGAGCTTTGCGAGTATTTTTCCAACTTCACTGGGCATGGCGAGTAGCCGCTTCGAGGCGTATTCAGGAACAGTCTTCGGAATTCTCTTTGGGATTGCTTTGAGTGGAGGCATGACGTTGCCTTGGGCCGTCGGACAGTTTTCCGCAAGACACGGATTGCATGCCGGTTTAGGCGTGGTAATTGTGAACGCCCTCCTGATCTTGATTCTTCAGCATTTCATCCAGCCCCCAAAAAACGGGATTCCGAAAATGTGATAAGCAAGGGGGGGAAGACTTCTGGTCAAGTATTACGAAAACGAATCATCGTATCATATTGAATTGGAAGCATTTAAGTGGGCATTCGATGGAGGAAGTGGAAATCGGACCGTAGGAGACAATTCTGAAGACTCTCGCCGGCTGTTCCAGGCGGCGTGGGCTCGAATTCCGATTGCAAACAGGAGCGAAGTTGTCTAAAATTCTCATGGATGTGTCGGAAAAGCTGTAGCGTATGGACGCATCGATCCGTTCGAAATATGGGATGGGCGCATCTCAGAAAGGCTTAATGTTGAATATTGTTCGAGGCAGTTGAGGAAGGTCTCATCGGTCGACTGGTTTTTCATTGAAGTGGGGCGGGCTTTAGTTGAATGGCTGAAGAATTTATATCCTGGTGGTGAATGGCCAGGGCATGCTCTAATTTAGAAATTCGCTGATAACCATTTTAGAGTTCAAAGCATTTTTTATATAATTTAAAGGTTATCGCAATAAGACCCCTTGCCCCCCTCCTGCAGCACGCCGTGACCTTCGCGAGCCCGACAATCCATTCCAATACATTAAGCCTCCTCATCGGAGCAGAATCCTGAGCAGTTCGAGAGAACTGGATTGAACATTCAGGAGCGAGTGCGCCGGTGCTGCGAATGGGTATCGAAGCATGATCCGGCCGGAGGCGCGGGGATGACCCTCAATTTGAAACAAATTTCACAAATACTTCAAAGCTCCAAAGACCGTGGCGAAATCGCTCTCCTGGAAACCGAAGGCATGGCGATCCTGGAAGCCATGGGAATCGAGGTGCCGTTCCACCTCTTCGTGAAGGATACCCTGGAGGTGGCGAAGGCTGATCTCTCCCTGTTCACCGGGAACAGGATCGTGATCAAAGTGATCTCGCCGCTGATCCTGCATAAGAGCGACGTCGGGGGAATCGCCATTGTTCCCAACCAACTGGATGCCATTGTCCTCACGGTAGGTGCCATGGAGAGAAAGTTCCGCGGGGAAGCCCTCGTGGGATTCACTCTGAACCAATTTGTCCCCTACGATTCCTTGCTGGGGAATGAGCTCTTGTTGGGAGCCCGATGGACGGACGATTTCGGGCCGGTCATTACCTTCGGGCCGGGCGGAATCTATGCGGAATTTCTTGCGAATCATTTTAAGCCAGGATCCGATGTTTCGATTCATTCACCGGGGATAACGGCACAAGACGACCTTGCCCTGGTTCTCCAGCAACCTGCTGTGACGCAATTGATTACCGGAAGCTTGAGGGGCCAGCGGCCCCGTGTCAAGTTGGACCAAGTCACGGACGTGGTGCGGAGATTTGGAGAACTGGCGGCCACCTTCATGCCCGAATTGATTTCCGAGTGTGAAATCAATCCGCTCGTGATCACACCCCGGGGATTGATGGCATTGGATATCCTGATCAAATTGGGGAGGGAGCCTGAGGAGAAGACGGTCGACCGACCCATCCGCAAGCTCAAAAATCTTTTACAGCCCCGGTCGGCGGCGATCATCGGCGTCTCCGAGAAGCTCAATCCCGGCCACATCATTCTCAACAACCTGATTCGCGAGGGTTTTGACAAAGAGCAAATTGCCGTCATTAAGCCCGGCGTTCAAACCATCGAAGGATGCCGGTGTTATGCGGACGTCGCCTCGATGCCGCAGACCGTGGATGTCTTTATCCTGAGCATTGAGGCGGCCCAAGCGCCTGCCGTGATCACCGAGATCATCAAGAGAAAAAGGGCGGAGAGCATCATCCTTATTCCCGGCGGGCTGGAGGAAAAGCACGGAACCGTGGCGATTGTTTCGCGCATGCAGGAAGCCCTGAAGGAGGCCCGGAGCAGTGACTGGGGAGGACCGGTCATCAACGGCGGAAACTGCCTGGGCATTACCTCGCGTCCGGGGCGGTACGACACGATGTTCATCCCGGAATATAAGCTCCCTGTGTCGAAAGGCCCGGTCTCACCCGTGGCGATCCTGTCTCAGAGCGGCGCATTTGCGGTGGCCGAGGCCAGCAAGCTCCAGGACATCAATCCCAAGTATTCCATCACGGTCGGCAATCAGATGGACCTGACGTTGGGCGATTACCTGACCTACTTGAAGGACGATCCCGAGATTGAAATCTTCGCGGTCTATGTTGAAGGTTTTCGACCATTGGACGGATTGAGGTTCCTCCGGGCCGCCGCGGAAATCACGGCCAGCGGAAGAACGATCATTTTTTACCGGGCAGGGCGGACCACGGCGGGCGCTCATGCCGCGGCAAGCCATACGGCCTCGATCGCGGGTGACTACGCCGTGACCCGCCAGTTGGCGGAGTGCGGGGGAGTGATTGTCGCCGAAACCATTTCGGACTTCGAGGACCTGACGAGGTTGTTCGGCTATTTCAGGAAAAAGGAAGTGAAAGGCTGGCGGCTGGGAGCCCTCTCCAATGCGGGGTTCGAATGTGTGGCGATAGCCGACAATTTAGGGAATTTCCGGCTGGCCTCTTTCGAAGCCGCCACGGTGGTTCGACTCCAGGAGATTTTCAAGGAAGCACGAATTGATCAGGTGGTCGACCTTCACAATCCCATTGACCTGACTCCCATGACGGGGGATCTCGCCTACGAACGGGCCATCCGGACGGTCATGGAGGATGCCCACGTGGATGCCGGAATTATGGGCTGCGTGCCTCTGACCGCGGCCCTCAATACCCTGCCATCGGGCCCCGGGCATCGCGAGGATTTACTTCGCGAGGACTCGATTGTCATGCGGATGGTTCGGCTCAATGAGGAGCTTTCCAAACCGTGGCTCGTGGTGATTGACAGCGGCCCGCTCTACGATCCCATGGCACAGTTGCTCGTAGAGCAAGGCATTCCGACGTTTCGAACCGCCGACCGGGCACTGAGCTTGTTCAACATAGTTTGTCGGGAAAAAATGAGGACTGTGGCCAGGCGGCATGCGCCGCTCGCAGCGGTCAAATAGGGAAGCCAGGCCGCCCCTATCGGCTGATTCATGGTTTTCGAGGGCATGCGCCCCAGAGGTGTCCCGGGGTGAAGAATGAAATTTGAGGCTTGACGGCAACGCTTTGCGGTAGAATAAGGATCGCAAGCCTGAGGGTTGATTTCATGGATATTTCATGTCCCCCGGGGGAGGCTGCAGGGCACCTTTAGCCATCGAGAGGTGTTTCATTCCGGGGAAACAGTCCCCACGGTTGTTCCGGCCCTCACACGGTTCCTAGAAGAGCCGGTGACCTGATCTTCCCAACAAACCCGAATTTCATTTTCTCATCGAGTGGAAACTCCTCAAACGGGTTCATCATGGAGGCGCTCCATCAAGGAGGTTCGAGCATGAAGAAATTCATCTTACTTGTAGTAGTCATTTTGTTTTTCATTGCGTTCGCAGGCATATCAGGCAATGAAAGTGTGGGGCCGTTGCTCTTAGTCGCCCAGCACAAATCCGCCAATTTTTCCGGCGTCGAAATTAACCCCGAAGACCTGAAGCTGTTTCAACCCTTGCCTGAAGTAATCATCTCTTCGAAGAACCCTCTCAGCGAGGAAAAGATAGCGCTGGGGCGAATGCTGTATTTTGACAAACGGTTATCCCGGGGCAAGGATATCTCCTGCAATGACTGTCACCAACTGGATAAGTATGGAGTGGATAACGAATCGCGGTCGAAGGGATTCAAGGGGCAGTTGGGAGGACGCAATTCCCCGACCGTCTACAATGCCGCCGCTCACGTCGCCCAATTTTGGGATGGGCGCGCGCCTGACGTCGAAGAACAGGCCAAGGGGCCGGTGTTGAATCCGGTAGAAATGGCGATGCCCGATGACAAGGCCGTTGTGGTAGTTCTCAAATCCATTCCGGGATATATGGCCGCCTTCATGAAAGCCTTTCCTGAAGACAAGGACCCTATGACGTATGACAACGTGGGAAAGGCCATCGGCGCCTTTGAACGAAAGCTGGTGACCGCCTCCCGCTGGGATGATTTTCTCAAGGGGGACAAGGCTGCCTTGACCAATGCGGAAAAGATCGGATTCAACAAGTTCATGGAGGCCGGTTGTCAGAAGTGCCACTCCGGCTCTCTCGTCGGTGCGGGCATCTTTGCGAAGCTGGGAACGATGAAAGAGTGGCCTGATAAATCCGATCCGGGACGCTATCAGGTGACCCGGAACAACTCGGACAGGATGCGGTTTAAGGTGTCTTCGCTGCGCAATGTCGAGAAGACGGCCCCTTACTATCACGATGGTTCCGTCGCAACTCTGGACAAGGCAGTGGACCTGATGGCGGAGTTTCAGTTGGGCAAATCATTGAGCCATGATGACGTCAGGTTCATCAGCGCGTGGCTCAAGACGCTGACCGGCAGGATTCCCGTCGATTACGTGAAACCTCCCGAGCTGCCGCCGGACGAAACCCGCAATTCTCCCGTGGGGGCCTATTGAGCCTGGGTTCATGAACTGTCATTGTGGGCAATCCGCCCGGATCGAGGGGCGGATTTTTGTTTCAGCGTGTTGGGGAGAATTAGGGTCAATGGACGGTGATTCAAGGATCCCCCGAGTCCCTGCAGGAGTGTCTTTCAATGGAGCTTGAAGAAATTTCCGGGAGCCTGGTCCGCGGCGACTCCGGCGCGGTAGAGAGCTTGACCCGGCGGGCTCTGGAAGAAGGATTTTCACCCCGGGTCATCCTGGAGGAGGGTTTGATTGCCGGGATGAATGTTGTCGGGATGAAATTCAGGAACAACGAGATTTTTTTCCCCGAAGTCCTTGTCTCAGCCCGCGCCATGAAAGCCGGGATGGCTCCCCTGGAACCCATTCTGAAAGCGTGTGGAATTGAACCCGTTGGAAAATGTGTTTTGGGAACGGTCAAAGGGGACATCCACGACATTGGCAAGAACCTGGTTGGCATCATGTGCAAAGGGGCCGGGTTCGACGTCATCGACCTCGGGGTGAATGTCACGCTTGACAAGTTCATCGCCGCGATACGCGCGCATCGGCCGGACATCCTGGGCATGTCTGCGCTGCTGACCACCACCATGGTTCAAATGAAGATCAACATCGAAGGCCTCCGGGCCGCCGGTCTTCTGGAGGGTATGAAGGTCATGGTGGGCGGAGCCCCGGTGACCCTGAGATTTGCGAATGAGATTGGGGCCCACGCCTATGGGAAAGATGCCGCTGAGGCGGCCGGAAAGGCCGCCGATCTGATGAAGAAATTGAAGACCGCCCCCTGAGGGAGTGACTATGAGTATCCCGGGAGCAGAGCGGTTCGGTATGCCTTCAGGCCCCGGCTTTCATCCGGGTAAAGGAGAGCGGATTTGAACAGCAAGGAGCGAGTCGCAGCGGCGATGCGTCACGAATTACCGGACCGAGTCCCGGTGATGTGCCAGTTGACGCTGGGCCACTATTTCCTCCACTGTGGTCTCCCGGAGATTGAGGTCTGGCATTCTACGGAGGCATTCGGAGAAGCTTTGATCACCATGCAGCGCCGGTACCATTTCGACGGCATTCTGGTCAATCTTCCCGGGCGCGATCCCCATTGGAGCTCCTACATCCGCCGCGTTGAAGAGTGCGCCGGAGAAAAGAAAATCCATTGGGCGAACGGATGTACGACGGTGTGCCCCCGCGACGACAACCCCCATGTTTATCGCGAGGATGGGGCCCAGTACTCTGTTCCCTTTGAAACAATCGAACCGGAGAAACTTTTCTATATCGAACCGCACGCAATGAACGGAATTACCTATCCCTCCTATTGGGGATTTCTCGACGAACCCGCCCGGGAGGAGGATTTTTTTCCACCCTGGCAGTTTGACACCATCGAATACATCCTGCAGCGTACGGGAGAGGAAGTTTCAATCCACAGCGAGATTTTTTCCCCATTCACCCAGTTCCTGGAATTGTTGAATTACACTCACGGCCTGATGGCCCTCGTGGATGATCCCGGGAAGGTCAAGGCTTGTCTGGAAGCGCTCACGCGGGGGACCATCGCCCTGGGGCGCGGGCAAGCGGCACGAGGGGTCGATGCTGTTTTGATATCGTCCGCTTTTGCAGGGGCCGGCTTCATCTCCCCCGATCATTATCGCGAATTTGTCCTGCCCTACGAGAAGAAAGTGATTGAAGGAATTCGTTCAGAGTTTGACGTGCCGGTCTACACGCACACCTGCGGACAGATCGGGGATCGACTGGAACTCATCCAGGCGACTGGCACCCTGGGCATTGACACCCTGGATCCGCCGCCTCTGGGCAATGTCGAACTGGCTGACGCCAAGGAGCGGATCGGCAGCCAACTTTTCATCAAGGGGAATCTGGATCCGGTCAACGTGGTGCTGAACGGCACACCTGAGACGGTTCTGGATGAGGCCAAGCACTGCCTCGAGGTGGCAGCTTCAGGCGGTGGTTACATTCTGAGCTCTGCTTGCTCCATCGCCCCGCATTCCCCGCCGGACAATATCCTGAAGCTGCATGAAGCAGTGGAGCGGTTCGGAAGGTACGATTGATTTGTTTCCATGCTCGACACAGATTATGTGGACAAGCCGCTCATGAAAACTGACATCCTGGAATCACTTCAGACTCAAATTCTACTTTCCGACGGCTCCATCGGCACGGAGTTGCAGAAGATGGGACTCGAACCGGGTGCCCTCGGAGAGTTATGGAACGTTGACCATCCTGAGAGGATCCAATCCCTCCACCGGGCTTATCTCGAAGCGGGCTCCCGCCTTCTGACCACCAACAGTTTCCGCGGAAATCGCCTGGCCTTGTCTCAATATGGTTTGGAGGCGCGGATCGACGAGCTCAATCGAGCGGCAGCCACCCTTGCCCGGGAAGCGGCCGCCGGCAGGGCTTGGGTCATGGGCAGCCTTGGGCCGTTCGGAGGTTTTCTCGAACCGCTCGGAGACACTCGCGCCGAGGAGGTCTTCGATGTATTCAGGGAGCAGGCCCGAGCCTTGCTCGGGGGGGGATCGGACCTCATTCTCATTGAGACCATGAGCTCGGCAGAAGAAATGGACCTGGCCATTCGCGCGGCCCGGGAAGCCGGGGCCGCAGTCGTTTTCGCGACGATGACATTCGCCAAGGTCCGGGATGGCTTTCGCACAATGATGGGGGTCTCCCCTCAACAGGCAGCGGAGGTGATGGACCATGCGGGCGCGGATGTGATTGGCTGTAACTGTGGGACGGCGCTCGAAATGGAAGATCATGAGCAGATTGTGCGCGCCTTGAGTGGCTTCACGTCGAAGCCAATCATTGTGCAGCCCAATGCGGGTCAGCCCGAGTTAGTGGGGACGGAGATTGTTTATCGACGGACTCCCGAAGGCATGGCCGTCAAAGTACCGGCTCTTATTCGAGCGGGCGCCAGGGTCGTGGGAGGATGCTGCGGGACCACGCCGGAACATATTCGATTATTCGATGAAGAGTTGAAGAAGTTGGGGGACAGCAGCACCGTTGGCCGGTAGCGGATTGGCCCCGGGCGTTAACACGAGGGCGCCAAATTCCTTTTCCTCGTTCTGCCACCCGCAGGCTGTCTAGTTCACCTCGACTGCTTTAACGAGCTCCTGACGCCCCCCGTGCATTGCGACGATGAAGAGCGAGCGCCGGGCGTCGTGGTCGGCGGCAAGCCGATAGGTCCCCGTGACGCCCTTCATCAGTTTGTGCTCCCGGATGATGCGATCCAAATAGGATTTCACGCCCTCGCGACTGTACCCGCCGAATTGAATGGCATCCCGAATCAGGTAGACCGCGTCGAAGGCAAAGGCATGCCCGTAATCCGGATCCTCGTGGGCGAATTCCTGCAAATCGTGGATGAATTTCATGGTCTGCTTATCTTCGGGGCGAGGGTAGAAAAACTCGGACATGCGGACCCCTTCAATCTCCGGGGGGGGCTCCTTGAGGGATGCGAGCGTGCTGAGCGCATCTCCTCCCAGGATCTCGGCTGGGATTTGTACCTCATGAATCTGACGGATGGTGTAAAGGGCAGCTTCCGCCCTTTGAAAGAGAACGAAGAGCTCCGGACCGTGATTCTTGAGTTGGAACAGCACGGATCGAATGAGCTCTTTGTCATCGGCTTGCAAGACATTTCGATGAGGAATACTCGAAACGATCTCGCCACCCAGTTCACGGACCCGCTTTTCAAAAAGCTGAGCAATGCCTCTTCCATAATCATCGCTCACATAGAAGACCACGATCCGCTTTTTCCCCCAGTCTTTGACGGCGTACTCCGCCAGGGCGGGGGCTTGTGCCGTGTCGGACAGACAGAGGCGGTATGTCCAGGATCCGACGTTCGTGATCGCCGGGTTCGACGCGATGGTCACAATCTGCGGGATTCCCTGGTGATTGTAGAAGGCGGCGGAGGAGAGAGTGGCCGCGCTGTCGCTGTGACCGATGACCGCGACGAGATCCTTGGTATCTGCAAAGATTTTTCCCAGGCGTAAGACACTCTGTGCGTCATAGGGACTGAGCGTTTTCCCTTTTTCGCCGACGAGCACAAGCGGGACGCCATTGATTCCTCCGGCGGCGTTAATCTGTTTCACGGCAAGCTCGAGGGCCGGATACTGTGTGTTGTTGACGACCGCACCGACCACCACCTGTCGGGGTCGGGAGGGACAGGAGACCGAACCTGCCGTCAGCGCCACCAGAAAGAAAACAATCAAGAATCGCTTCATAGGAATTGCCTTCAAGCCTCCAGCAGTTGGTGAATCACCCGGGAGTAGTTTCCCAGTTGAAATGGTTTGAGGATTTGAGGGACCTCCGAAAGGGACGAGAGTTCCCCTGTGGTGATGGCCACCACATCGCCCGACACAAAGGCAAACCGCTTTCGCAATTCCGGCCGATGCTGGCAAACCCACGTGTACAGTTGTACCCCGTCTATCTTCCCGGGCATCCGTACATCGGAAACAATGAGGTCCACCTGCTGGTTCTCCAGAACCTGAACGGCTTCTTCTCCCGTTTTGACTCCATGGGTCTTGAACCCCGCGCTCGTGAGAAACGAGGCCTGCAATTTAAGCAGCGCTTCCTCATCGTCCACGATCAGGACGGTCCCCTTGTCCTTCCCCCCTTTCGCGGGATAAGGGAGGGCTGGGGTCTCCACCTTTTGCACTTCAGGAGCACTGCCCACCGGCAAGGTGAGAAGAAAGCGAGCCCCCTGTTCCCAGTTTTCCGCGCGAATGGCCCCGCCGTGCTCCTTAACGATGCTATAGCACACACTGAGTCCCAGACCCGTCCCTTTGCCTACTTCCTTGGTGGTGTAGAACGGATCGAAGATGCGGCGGGGTTCACGGATTCCGGTCCCGTTATCGAGAAACTCCAGGCTGATGGTCCCGCCCAGGGCGCGGGTGCGGACCCAGATCTTCCCCTCCTGGCTCTTATCCTGGATGGCGTCGATCGCATTGTTCAGGATGTTGAAGACCACCTGTTGGATCTTCTGCGGATCGGCGTGGAGGATGGGGTCGGTGGGATCGAACTCTCGCACCAATTGAATATTCCTGCTTTGCAATTCGTAGTCGCGCAACTGAAGAACCTCTTCCACGACCTTGTTAATCCGGGTGGGAACCCGTTGAGGTTCCTGGCGACGGGCGACCTGAAGAAGGTTAGCAACAATCCGTCGGCACCGGTCCGCCTGGGAATAGATGTCCTCCATCACCTTGATCGTGCTGGGATCGGCCCCTCGGCTGGTCAACCTCATTTTTTCAAGTTCGGCGAAGCCGAGGATCACGGTGAGAGGGTTGTTCAGCTCGTGGGCCACTCCGCCCACCAGTTGACCCATGGCCGACATTTTTTCGGACTGAACAAACTGTGCCTGTAGATCGTTGAGCTGCCGCGTGCGCTCCTCGACCTTACGTTCCAATTCGGCATAATTCTCCGCCAGCGATTCGGCCATGAAATTGAACCCCAGGGCCAACTGTCCGATTTCATCGTCCCGGGCCCGTGGAGCGCGGGCCGTGAGGTCTCCCTTCCGTATATGGTCGGCCGCATCGAGGACCTGCTTTAAGGGGTGCAGGATGCGGTGTCGTAAAACCAGGGTGAACCCCACCAGCATCAGGAAGAACAGGGCGGCAAAAACGTAAAGGCTGACCACGCCCCCGCGGGCGGTCCGGTCCATCTGATCCGACATGGCCTGCAACTTCTGTACCTGGAGCGCATCCAGCGTTCCAAATTCCTTCGCGATATTGTCACCCAACGCCTCCACCTGCTGGATTCGAGCAATGGCTTCTGCTCGCTCGCCTCGATGTAACTGGGCATAAATCTGGGAGGAACACACCGCCAGCTCGGAATGCAGGTTCCGGATCCGCTCCACGGTCAAACGCTCCTCCTCTCCGAGGTCCAGCTTCACATATTGCATGATCATTTCGCCCAGCTGAAAATTGGTTTCATTGATGGCTTCGTTAAATCGGGGATCTAACTGACCCAACTGGTGATTGAGGAGATGGATTTCGCGTTCAATTCCCTGATGAAGGCGCAGGTTCAATGCAAAGGTTTCCTGGAGATTATGGGTTAATCGTGTCCTCTCTACAGAGAGTCTCGAGAAATGTTGGGTCAGACGGAAGGCAAAGACAATCGCCACCACGATGCTCAAGGAGAGCAGGATGACGAGCTGTCTGGTGACCTTCATCTTGAACATAGGCGGAAATCTCTGTCAAAACGATCCGGTCGAACCCGGATTATCCCGATACCATATTGATCGGTTTGTTTCTCAAAATCTTCACGGATTTCTAAATGAGAGAGGGGTTGGTGTGCGGATTTCGCTATCGTATTGCAACGGAAGGGCGCAACGCTGCGACACAGCGGGCCTGGACAGAAGTGCGGATCGCTCCGTGGTCTGAGTTCAGGAAGGAGGGCGGGTTCCTCGCTCCCTCAGGAGGAGAGCACCTCGATGTTGCTCGCGTTTATTTCACTTTGAGCTTCTCGCGCAGCCAGTCGTTCAACACCTTGAGCACGTCATCGTCTATCGAGGTGGTGGCCAGAGAAGTGTACTCGCTAAAGGACCCGGTTTTTGCGGGGAGGAACAAGTGATTAAGGCTTGGAAAGACGTGAACTGAGACATCCTTGTTGCCTGCTTCGCGTGCCGCTTTTTCCAGGGCCGCGGCCTGATCGGCGGTGACCTGCCGGTCGAGGGCCCCCTGTAGAATCAACACCGGCTGGCGCACCTTGCGAATCGTCGGCAAGGGATCATAAGTAAGGAAATTCTTGTACCAGGCATTCTTGACCGTGTCCGGCAGTTTCGAAATATCGCCGCCTTCGGCGATCGTCCGGAGCATCGCCTGTTGTTCTGCCAGACGCCTGGCCTTTTCCTCCTTCGTAAGCGTCGGATCGCGATCGAGCAGGTCTGCCGATTGATCGATGATAACTGCATCCCCGCGTTTGGCCGTGCCGGCCATGAGGACGATGGCTGCGAGGGCGGGATCGGTCGAGGCCACGAGCGGCGCGATAATGCCTCCCTCACTATGGCCGACGAGCGCGATTCGTTTGGGATCGATGTCGGGCCGGTTGCGGAGGTAGGCGACCTGGGCCCGCGTGTCGTCCGCGAAATCAAAGGTCGTCACAGTCAGAAGCGTCTCACGCCCCGAAGACTTTCCAATCCCCCTGTCGTCCACGCGCAGCACCGCAATGCCCTGGCTGGCGAGAGACTCGGCGATTTGACGGAAGGGACGGTACTTTTCAAGCCCCGGAATTGGGATGGGTTCGTCCCGCGTCTGCTGGCCCGATCCAGTAATGGTGACCACGGCTGGGAAGGGCGCCTTGCCATTCTTGGGCAACAGGAGTGTGCCGGCAAGGGTGATATCTCTCGACTTCACCGTTACGTCTTCCGCCGAAAAAGAAGCGTCGGGAGGAGCGGAATAATCGGGCTCAACAGCTCTAGCCGCCGCGGCCATGGCGGTCCGCAGCGGTTCGACAAAACCCAGATACTCTTCGCGGACCGCCACAAAGTTCTGCATCGGGACCGACATCACCGCGACGCGTCCTTTGGAATCGGTCCAGAAGAGTGTGCTGATTACACCGAATTGGAGATTGTACCGGTCAAAGGTTTCCGGCTTTGCCTGGGCCGTGATCCCCGTCGATTGGACCTCATCCTGGGCCAGTCGCTCCATCCTCATTTTCATGCTTGGGAAGATCGGAAGCTCCTGCGGTCCTCCTTGGCGCGTGTCATACCGTGCAGCGACGAACGGGAGTAAATAGAAAATGTTCGGTGCGATGAACGATGAGCCGGGAGTGTAGGGCACTTCCCGTTCGGAGCCACTGACTGAGAACTTGGCCGTCCCATTTCTCAGAATGAGAACCTGATCGGTGGGGGTCCCCGCTATGGTTCCTTTTGCAGTGAATTTCGAAGGGATCGCCGATTTGTCCAGCTCCAGTGTCGATTCGAGATCAACGGTGGCTCCTGGCACTCTCAGGTCCGTGTGCCCTTTGACGGAAAAACCTCCCTCCGCAGCGCAGGCGACCTCGAACGCCTCACGCCCCACCGGTTGCCCGTTCATGGTGAAGAGATAAACTCCTTTGCCGCACAGGGCAGAGGAGAGCAGGGAGGGTGCCGGGGGGAGCGCGGAGGTTTCCGGCTTGGCCGCCGCTTCTTTCGGAGTGGAAGACTTGCCGGGAGCGGCCGCTTGCTTTGAAAACAATAATTCGGGAATGAACAGGAGGATGACAAGGAAAATGGATACCGTTGATTTCATCTGACTCCTCACAATGGGATTATTTGCAGCTGGAAGATTGTCCGCGCAGGCGCTGTCTCCGGCGTGATGATGTGCTCTACACCGGGCACGAGGGTCGATCCATCGTATCTTACCACTGATGCGGTGTGCCGGAGTAAGCCAAACTCATGGGGGATCCGGAAATCGCGTGACGATCTCCTTCGGATGAGGTTTCATTCCGGAAGCGGAGATCTCTCTGAATCTGATACAATATCTGGTTTGACTGCGCCTTCTTCGTGCCCCATCGAGATCTTTGTTGCACGATCTCGCAGACAGATAGCCCAAAAGCGGTTTCTTGACGTGTGAAGTGGACTGAGTTCATGATGCGAAAGATTCTATTCACTTTAATCGCGCTCATACTTTTGGGAACAGTGGTCTTTGTCATCGATCTCTACTTTACCAATGGCAACATGCAGATGTTGGCCAGTAGCAATCCGGATGTCCGGATGGCCCTCGAGCAGATCGGAGTCACCGCTCCCCGCTGGGACACCTTGATTCTATCGGCCGAAAAGGAGGCGGCGATTCCAGCCCCAGTCCTGTGGGCGACTTGGAGCCGACTGGAGGAGTGGCCGGTATGGTCGCATCCGCTGCATGTCTCCGCGCGCTGGGTCGGTGACGCCGAATGGAAGCCCGGCTCGAAATTCGAGCAGAAGCTCAGTTTGGGGTTTCCCGTGGGGGAGGTGATTTCCCGGGAAGAAGTTGGATCGGTCAATAAGGGCCGGAGGGTTGTGTGGTCAAAGAACGAGGGTGGTATTAAATCCTGCCATATTTGGTCATTCGAGAGACAGCCCGATGGAACGACACGGGTCACCAACACCGAAGTGTTCCAGGGCAGGAAGATGGGTTGGATCCGCCCGCTGGTGGCGAGGCGGTGGCAGCGTATGTTTGCGGCAAGTGTGGAAGGTTTGGTTCAAACAGCCCAAAATCGAACTCGATAGAAACCGGTCAGTCATCGTTTCTCTTGGAAGGGAGCTATGGAAGAAAACGCCATGCAATCAGCGCCGGTCAGCTTGATGACCCTGGTGAGTTATCAGCCGGGCTCCATCGTGAGCCGGCAAATCGTCAAAAAAGATAAAGGGAATGTCACTCTGTTCGCCTTTGATGAAGGTCAAGCCTTGAGCGAGCACACGGCGCCCTTTGACGCCCTGGTGTACGTGCTCGAAGGGGAATCAGAAGTCACAATATCCGGAAAGCCTCACGTCTTGAAGTCCGGGGAAATTATTCTTATGCCGGCCGGTCAGCCCCATGCCGTGAGGGCTTTAAAACAATTCAAGATGGTGCTGACGATGATCCGTTCATAGGGGACACGGACGAACGCGGACGACACGGAGAGGGCAGGGTAAAAACCTTGCTTTCATCGTAAGCAGTGGCCAGACTGCTCTCGGCATGGTCAAGGACCTTTGTACAATCCTATGCCAGGGCCAAGGAAGGAGCTTATGGGGATTAGAATTGTTCAAGTGGACGCATTTACCGACAAACCATTTGCTGGAAACCCTGCGGCCGTATGTGTGCTTTCCCAACGGCGGGACGACCGCTGGTTGCAGGATGTGGCCCGGGAGATGAACCTCTCCGAAACCTCATTCTTATGGAAGAGGGAAGACGGGTATGATCTGCGATGGTTTACTCCGGCGGCCGAAGTGGATCTGTGCGGTCATGCCACTGTGGCGGGCGCTCATGTGTTGTGGGAGGATGGACATCTGCCCCAAGGAGTCCAAGCGCGCTTTCATACGCGGAGCGGATTGTTGACGGCTGATCGCGTTGGGGAGTGGATTGAGCTTGATTTTCCTGCAAAAGCGGAAGAGCCGGCAGAGACGCCCCCTGGGCTCCAGGAAGCCCTGGGTGTCGTCCCGAAGTACGTGGGGAGAAACCAGTTTGACTACCTCGTGGAACTGGGTTCAGAGGCGGCGGTCCGGGGCCTGAAGCCGAATTTTACACAACTCGGAACCCTTCCTGTCCGGGGAGTCATTGTGACGACTCGATCCGAATCACATCAGTTCGATTTTGTGTCCCGGTTTTTTGCTCCGGCCGTCGGCATCAATGAAGACCCGGTCACCGGTTCAGCCCACTGCTGTCTCGGACCCTTCTGGTCGAATCGACTAAAGAAGAAAGAAATGCTGGCCTATCAAGCCTCCGCCCGCGGCGGGGTGATTCGAGTCCGCGTCGATGGAGACCGGGTTCATCTGGGCGGTCAGGCGGTGACGGTTTTGCGCGGAGAGCTGGCTGTATCCTAGCCTTTGAAAAGTTCCTCGACCTGCTCCTTGTCCACGTCCATCACATAACGGATCCCGCTGATGGTAGCGGCTTCCGGGGTCAGGGCGGCAAGATCATCGCGCGTTAGATATTCCGTGGAAAACTTCCGGCTTCCCGCCATCAGTTGCCGCAACCCCTGGGCCAACCGCTCGTAGTAGGTATACAGCCCGAGAGCGCCGGTGGGCAGAGTTTCGAACACTTCATCCCCCAGCTCCTGCCTGAGGGCTGTGGCGGTGACAAAGATTTCATCCCGCGTGTCGCCAAAGCGCTCCACGTAGACGGGCAACTGATTCTCTTCGATGGCCCGTCCGATGGTCTTTCCGACCATGGCGGCCGCGATGGGGGCCCGAGCCATCCCCACAAGCTTGACAAAGGGTGCGCCCAGCGCGAGTCCCTTGAAGATCTGATCTTCGAACGTGAATCCTCCGGCAACGGCAAGCGCGGGAACATATCGCCCCTCCCCGGCCAGCCGTTTGGCGTACTGGTACAGCAGGGAATGCAACTCTACGGGAGGTACGCCCCATTCGTTCATCATTCGCCAGGGGCTCATCCCTGTGCCGCCGCCGGCGCCATCGACGGTGAGGAGGTCAATCTTGTACTTGGAGGCATACACGATGGCGCGAGCCAGGTCGACAGGACGGTAAGCTCCGGTCTTCAGGAAAACATACTTGGCACCCGCCCGGCGAAGCTCTTCAACTCTCCGAGCAAAAGACTCTTCGGTGACCATGCCCACACGGGAGTGGCGCTCGAATTCCTTGAAGGCACCGCGTTCAAAAGCCTTGATAACGAGGGGGTCGGTGGGGTCGGGCAGGACAATGTACCCGCGGTCGAAAAGCACCTGGGCCTTCTTCAGATTATTGATTTTGACCTCGCCCCCGATGTCCTTCGCCCCCTGTCCCCACTTCATCTCGACGCATTCCACGCCCAGCTGTTCGATGGCGTATTCATGCACCCCCAGGCGGGTGTCTTCAATGTTGGATTGGACGATGATGGCGCCGTACCCCTTGCGCTGGTAATCTTTGTAGAGTCTCACACGGCGCTTCAGGTCGACCGTGTCGACGACCTTCCCATCCTTAAACTGTGCTTCCGGGTCCATCCCCGCCACGTTTTCACCAATCGTCAGCCCGGTCCCGGCCAGCGCCGAGCCGATGGCAAGCCCCTCCCAGTTATTCTTGGCGATGTTGGTTGAGCCGATCCCGGGGATGATCCAGGGTAGATGGAATTTTATTCCCTGATCGTGGCCGATGGCCACGTCCAGGTTCACCTTGGGAAAGATCGCCTTGTCGCTATCGGCCTCGATGCCGTGTGCGCCGGCGGCGGTGCCCATGATGTTGAAGTGGGAATAGTCCACCGGGTAAGATTTCTCGCCCGCCGTGGTGATCACCCCAAACGGCTGTGGATAACTCACCTCGTGGCCGCGATAGGCCGACTTGCCAATCTCGCACATTCCAATGCAGCCGTCCACGCAGGTCACGCACATTCCGGAGGCGGGAACAATGGAGCCCTCGGTCCGGTTCTTGGTCAAGGTTGCCGCTGAGGCGTTGATTTTTGAAAGTGACATAGTGCTGCTCTCCTTTGGTCTTCTTAATCTTTTCCGATTTCGCATGCCACACAAGGCTTCATGTAGCACATCATGTCGTCATAGGGTTCCTTCTCGAGGCAGGGCGGACTGAGATTGGCACAGCCGCCACAGATGGCTTTTTCCGGCTCCGTGTAAGTGCACCGGAGCTGGCAGGCGGGGCAGACATACATGCAGCCGCCGCAGAGGCGGCACACGTCCGATTGGACATCGAAGGGTGTTCCGATGCTTCGATGTTCCCCTCGTCCACGGAAACCGATGGCCTTGGCCATCATCTGTTCCTCGCACATGCGGACACACAGACCGCACAGGATGCAGGTGTCGTACTCTTGCTTGAACCTTTGCTGGCGGACTTCGTAAGCGGAGGCCAGGTCCTGGATCGTCTTGGACTGCGGGCAGGAGGCCAGCAGGAGCTCCAGGATCATCTTGCGTGCTCTCATGACCCGCGAGGAGGCGGTGCGGACTTTGAGCCCTTCCTCGGCGGGATAAGTGCACGAGGACACCAGCCTTGCTTTGGGGTTCTCCCCAATCTCAACCACGCAAAGGCGGCACGCGCCGTATGGCGTCAGCCCGTCCATGTGGCACAGAGTCGGGATAGGAAAGCCCAGGAACCGGGCCGCTTCGAGGAGCGTCGTGCCTTTCTCGACGGACAGCTTCAGTCCATTGATGGTCAACTCAATCATACGGTTTTCACTCCTGCCGTTGCCAACTCGGGCTCACTCGCGCCGGGCCCGGTGAACTCCAGATCACATCGAAGGCAGCGTTTGGCCTCGCGCCGGGCGTCTTCTTCCAGCAGAGGCAACTCCACTTCGGAGAAGCTTTGCGTGCGGAGTTCGATGGGAAGGGTGGGGGGCTCGGCGCGACGAAGTTCGCCCGCTTCCTCCTCCGAGATTCCGCAAGGCTCCACATAAACCTGAGGCACCCGAACTGGCTCGGAGGGTTTCATTTCATCGCCCCGGAGATAGCGGCCGATCCTCACGGCAGCCTTTTTTCCCGCGGCGATCGCATCGACGACCGTGTTCGGTCCGGTCACCACGTCGCCGCCGGCAAACACACCCGCCCGGGAGGTTGCCAGGGTATCCGGATCGGTTCGCAAGGTTCCTCGCTCGTTGATCTCGATACCCATGGAGGTGATGTACTCGATGTCGGGCTCATCGCCGATGGTGATGATCAATGTATCCAGGAGACGCAAGAACTCGGTCCCGTGAATCGGATTGGGCTGACGGCGGCCGCTCGAATCCCTTGTCCCCAGCTCGTTCCGAACACATTGAATGCCGGTCAGGTGGCCGTCCCTGGACTCGATCTTGACGGGGGTGACCAGGGTTTCCAGTTGGATGCCCTCTTCGATCGCCAGGTCGACTTCTTCTATCAAAGCAGGCATATCGTGCCGCTGACGGCGATAGAAGAGGGTGACGCTCGCGACCCCTTCCTGTCGCAAAGCCACGCGGGCCGCATCGACTGCCGAGTTGCCGCCTCCAATAATTCCCACGTGTCCCTTGGCCAGTTTCTTCCCTTGCAGGTTAAACTCCTTGAGGAATTGGATGGCGGGATAGACCCCTTCGAGATCCTCACCCTCGATATTCAGCCGCCGGCTCCTATGGGCGCCCAAGGCCAGGAAGACCGCCTTGTACCCTTGCTCAAACAGGGTGTCGACCGTGAAGTCGCGACCCAGGGCCGTGTTGCACTTGAGGGTTATTTTTTCGTCGAGCAAAGACTCAATCTCACGCTGCAGCACATCCCGGCGCAGACGATAGGCCGGAATTCCACTCGTGAGCATTCCGCCCGGTTCCTTATCCGCTTCAAACACGGTCACCCTGAAACCGTCGAGGGAAAGGTAGTGGGCGGCAGTCAATCCAGCCGGGCCGGAGCCCACCACCGCCACAGGAGGACTGTCCGGCGAAACCGGGACGTGCGGCTGAGCCTTGAAAACGGAGGGATCCATATGGTCGGTGATAAACCGTTTGAGCGCGCGGATGGCCACCGGACGATTCCCGCTGGTCCCAAGCCGGCATCTCGATTCGCACTTGTGATCGCACACCCTCGCGCACACCGAGGGGAATGGATTGGTCTCTCGAATGACCCGATAGGCTTCTTCATATTCCCCGCGAGCCAGATGGGCCACGTATCGCCACGCCTCGGTACCCAGGGGACAGGCCGACTGGCATGGTGCGCCGACCAGATCTTTACAGACAAAGGCGCTGCATCGTTTCTCCCGGATATGGTGCTCGTATTCTTGCCGGAAATACCGCAGGGTGCTCAAGACCGGATTGGCAGCGGTCTGTCCGAGGCCGCACATCGTGGTGTCCTTCACCACCGTCGCCAATTCTTCGAGCAGCTCGAGCTGTGAAGCCGTTCCTTTCCCCCGGGTGATATCGTCGAGGATCTCCCACATCCTCTGTGTGCCCTTTCGGCACGTAAAACACTTGCCGCAGGACTCGTCCTTGAGAAAATTCATGAAATACTTGGCGACATCCACCATACAGGTGTTCTCATCCATCACGATCATCCCGCCGGATCCCATGATCGACCCGGCGCGGGCCAGGCTCTGGTAGTCGATGGGGAGGTCAAACATTTTGGCGGGAATGCAACCGCCGGATGGGCCGCCGGTTTGAACGGCCTTGATCCGGCTCGGGCCCGCGGGTCCACCCCCAATGGTATTGACGATTTCATTGATGGTGATTCCCATCGGGACTTCGACCAGGCCGGTATTTCGAACTTTTCCGACCAGGCTGAAGATCTTTGTCCCGGTGTTCTGAAGGGTGCCAATCTTTGCGAACTCGTCCGCCCCCTGGATGAAGATGGCGGGGACATTCGCCCACGTCTCAACGTTGTTGATAGCGGTCGGTTTGCCGTCGATCCCTTTTTGCACGGGATAGGGAGGCCGCTGGCGAGGTTCTCCCATCTTTCCCTCGACGGACCGGATGAGGGCGGTCTCCTCGCCGCACACAAAAGCTCCAGCCCCCTTGACCATCTGGATGTCAAACGAGAATCCAGTTCCCAGGATATCGCGGCCGAGCAACCCGAGTTCGTTCGCCTGTCGGAGCGCAATAACAAGGTGTTTGACTGCGAGCGGGTACTCATTGCGTACGTAAATGACGCCTGAAGTGGCTCCGGTGCCGTAGGCGCCAATCAGCATTCCTTCGATGATACTGTGGGGATTGCCTTCCAGCACGCTGCGGTCCATATAGGCGCCGGGATCGCCCTCGTCGCCGTTGCACACCAGGAATTTTCCACGGCCGTTCCGCTGCTCTGCCAGCATCTCCCATTTCTGCCCGGTGAGAAAGCCGGCGCCCCCACGGCCGCGCAGGCCGGACGCCTTGACTTGCTCGATGACCCAGATAGGATTTTGCCGGGCCAGCACATCCATCAGTGCGGAATAGCCGCCGTTTTCGATGTAGTCATGGATGCGAATCGGATCGACCTTCTCATTCCCGCGAAGGATGGTCCGCGTCTGCCGGGCGAAGAACGGGATGTCATCCTGCTTTTCAAGGATCGCCCCGGTTTCGGGATCCACGTAGAGCAGGTCCCGAAGCACCTGTCCCCGAGCGACAGCCTCGACGATTTGGCTCATCTCCTTCACGCCGACACGGGGATAAAAGGTGCCGTGCGGCTGAATGACGACGAGCGGCTCCATCTGACAGAATCCCTGGCAGCCCGTGATGCGCAGGCGGATCTTGTCGGTCAGTCTTCGGGACAGTAATTCCCGCTTGGAAACGCGAATCAAATCATTCGCGCCGCTGGCCTGCCCGCATGTGCCCGCTGAAATCACGATGATGGGAATATCGGGATTGACATCGGACAGGATACGACGCTGCAGCGCCCTGAATTCATCAATCGATTTTAATCTTTCCATGAAGGTTTCCTGTTTTCCTGCCGTCTCGCCTTGCGCGCCCTCGTGCCCGGATTTTCACGGGCTTCAAAATGGGAGGCTGCCGCCCATGTCGAGAATATGACCCTTACAACCGCGCCGCGAGCAGATCTGGACAACGCCGCCCCCGCGAACGATCATCGGGACCATGGGAGCCTCACACTCGGGGCAACTGGAAGCCCCGATCAGCTCAGTGTGACAATGGGGACAGAAGAAATTCACCACAATGTCCGGCGGAATCTTGAATTCCGATTCGACGGTGTAACTTCCATACAGGCAGGACAGGCGCAGCCAGCCATGTTCGTTTCCGAAAGAGACCGTCACGCGGATTGAAGAATAGCCATCCACGGGATGATCTGAGTCCATCAAACTGTGATTGCAGCGGGGACAGCTCACCTCAACGGCAAAGATCCGCTGGTCGCGGAAAATCTCCACGTTGTCCAGGCCGGCTTTGGCTTTCTCCACAATCTCTTTGACCTTGACCGGGCTCACATTAGAAAAATAGTGCCCGTCCACCACAACAATAGGCCCCAGGGCACAGGCCCCCAGGCAGTTGACCGTTTCCAGCGTGAACTCGCGATCCGCTGTGGTTTCCCCCACCGCGATCCCGAGTTCCTTTTTGAACTTGTCTCCAACCGCGGCGCCCCCTCGAACGTGACACGCTGTCCCGAGGCAGACCGACGTCACGTGTTTCCCGCGCGGCTTCAGGCTGAAGGAACGGAAGAAGGTGGCGACGCCGTAAATATCCACGAGAGAGCGGCCGGTCTGTACCGCGACGGTCTTCAACGCTTCGGCGGGAAGATAGCCGTACCGGGATTGGATCTCCTGGAGAATGGAGATCAGTCCGCCCCGGTCGCCTGCATGTTTCTCGATGATGCCCGAGACGCTTATTCCAATGACACCTGGGATGGTTTCCGTGGTCATAGCCGCCTTAGTCCGGAAGTGTTTTGCGAACGTCTCCGGAAAGATGCACCACCGCGCTTATCGGTATTCCACACAGTGCCAAACCCCTCCTTCGGGCTTTGGAAAAGTGCACCCTGTTTGCTTGTCACAACTGGCGCAGAGTCCGGGAGACTTGCTGGAGTCGGCCGTTCCCGTCACAGTGCGATTCGCCCGGAAACGATCGGCCCTGGAGAGATCAACAGCGACTTTCGGCTGAATGGGTGGAAACGACACATACTCTCCACATTCTACGGGAGGGTGGTCGAGGTCCCTTGGAAAGGTACAACTGGGCCCTTCCACACAGGATGCGCAGATACCTCCGTAGACCTCAACGACTTCTTCCTGGGCTGCAGTCTTACCCTTTGGTTCCTGATCAATCTCTGGAATGACTTTTCTCAGCGTGGATGACATATTCTCCTGCCTGCCTCCCCTTGTGGTTAATCCATCTGAAAAATCTGGAGGCATTCATCAGCGTTCGTGACCGCAAGGGAGGAGTCTGGTTGTCGGCTGATGCATGCCCCCTCATGAACAGGTCCTCTCCAGTCCATGATTTGCTGTGGGTGTCACACCCAATGGCACCCACAGAGATATATGGCAACTGTTCGGCCAAACTTTACGCGATGAGTGATGAAGGAGAGGATTGCGAAGAAGGAGCAATAAGGATGACTTAACTTCATGCAGGGAGAAGGGTTGCTGAAAGAGGTTTCACCCCACTGCCTCGCCTCTCGAGAAAAGCGCCTCAGAGTTTTGACGTTGAGATGCGGAGAGGATTCGACCACCGGAGAGAATCTCTCCAGTGGAGTAGCCGAAGCGGGCATTTAACGCGAGGGTGCGATTCGGCGTTCTCTTGGGGATGTGCGTGAGATGAGGTCAGATGGGTGTTCAGTCACCAGAGATTGGGAGGTCCTTGAGTTTATCCCTAAGGGTTTTGCGATCGATTCCGAGGATTTCGGCAGCGCGGGTTTTGTTGCCTCCGACGCTTTCCAGCACATTGCGAATATACTCCGTCTCGACCTGGGCCAGGGTTCGATCCAATCCGCTGCCTCTGAGTGCCGAGAACCGCATGAGCGAGGGCAGATCGGGCACCTCGATCAGTTCGCCTTCGGTCATGACCACGAGTCGCTGAATCACATTCTCTAACTCGCGCACGTTTCCCGGCCAGTGGTAGTTGCGGAGCACCTCCAGGGCATTCGCAGAAAAACGGGGAGCGGTTTTGCCGAGCTCCTTTGCAAATTTGGTGGCGAAATGCTTGGTGAGGTGAAGAATGTCGTCCCCCCGCTCGCGCAAGGGGGGAATGTCGATGGTGATGACATTGAGTCGAAAGTACAAATCCTGCCGAAAGACGCCTTTCTTCACCAGGGCCTGCAAATCCTTATTGGTCGCTGCGAGGATTCTGACATCCACTTTTCGAGTCCGGCTGGAACCCACCATGCAGACCTCTTTGTCCTGGAGGACTCGCAGCAGTTTCACCTGCATGCCCAGGCTGGTTTCACTGACCTCGTCGAGGAAGATCGTTCCTCCGTCGGCGGTCTGAAAAAAGCCGGCACGGGTCTCGGTGGCGCCAGTGAAGGCCCCTTTGAGATGACCGAAGAGCTCGCTTTCGAGCAGTTCCTCCGGAATCCCGCCGCAGTTGACCGGGACGAATGAGGCCGACGCGCGCGGACTGTTATAGTGGATGGCTCGTGCGGCCAGTTCTTTACCCGTGCCGCTCTCTCCGGTTATCAGCACGGTGGCTAGAGTGGTGGCGGCCTTCGTGATGGCGACCGAAACCTTCTTCATGGCTTCGGACTCGCCGATCAGCCCGAGATGTGTTGGCAGAGGAGGGGGAAGCGGATGGTAGCCTGATCTCCGCACGCGCAGTTTGTCGAGGGCCCGGGAGACGGCGGCAAACAGCTCGTCGTCAGTAAAGGGTTTGACGAGATAGTCTTCGGCGCCCGACCGGACCGCTTCGACCGCCCCTCCGATCGAAGGGTATCCGGTGATCATCATGACTTCGGTGTCTTTGAAGTTTTCCCGGACATGACGGATCAAATCCAGACCGCTGATCTTGGGCATTTTGAGGTCGGTGATGACCAGGTCGACGGCGGTGGCATCCAGAACGTGAATCGCCTGGGTCACACCGGGAGCGGTGAAGACCCGATACCCCTTGGAGGCCAGGTTTCGCTGGAGGACCTCGAGGGTTTCCGGCGCATCATCGACTACCAGAATCTGTTCCTTGTCATTCGAAGATACCATTAGATTCAACCCCTTCTTTGTGGAACCCATAGGAGACCGGAAGGAGAATTTCAAATCGCGAGCCGTGACCGACCTCACTGTCCACCTTGATCGATCCCCCGTGGGCAGTCACAATCCCATGTACCACCGGCAAGCCCAGGCCGGTTCCCTCCCCGATTTCCTTGGTGGTAAAAAAAGGGATGAAAATCTGCTGCAAGACTTCCTTGGTCATTCCCGTCCCGGTGTCTTCCACGATGAGAGAGACGTGGCTGTTCGAGGCCATCGTCCTGATGGTCAACCGGCCGCCCTCCGGCATGGCTTGCAGGGCATTGACCACCAGATTGACCAACACCTGGTGGAGCTGCGAGGGATCGGCGGTCACCTTGGGCAAATCGGGGTGCAGGTCACGCACGAGCTCGATCCCCGCTTTAATGCAGCGGGTCTCAAGAAAGTAAAGGCCATCTTCGACCATCTGGTTCAAATCGACTTTATCGGTCCGGGGAGGCAATTGTCGTGAAAACAGCATGAGTTTCTTGACCACCTCACGGGCGTGGAGGGTGGCCGCAACGATTTTCTCAAGATCCTGAACAGTCTGCTGGGGCAGCTCCGCCGACTTCATGGCCAACTGGGCAAACCCCAGAATACTGCCCAGGGGTTCGTTCAACTCATGGGCCACTCCTGCAGACAGCTGGCCAATCGTCGCCAACCGGTCGGCATGACGGAGCTGGTCTTGCAGCTTGATCTTTTCCTCTTCAGCCTGGAGGCGCTCGATGAGAAGGGCCACCTCCTTGGCCACGGTGTCGATCAAGCTTCGCTCCTCCTTGAGAAAAGGCCCTTCATCGATCTCCGGCCTCTGCTCCGAGTACGTCACCTCGACAACGCCGCGATGGTCTCCGTTGGCAATGATCTCAGCCTTCTGCTGATGACATCCTTCCTGGAAGTTGGTTGAGGCATAGGTGCGGTCATCGAGAAGGATTCGGGCCGAGGCGATCTCCGGATACAACCAGGCGGGAGGAAGCAGGGCCACAATGCCATGAAGGATTTCATCCTGGGAAACGCCGGGACGTTCCACCCACTGAGAAATCCCATACAGACAGGTCAATTCTTTGACTCGTTCCCGCAGTTTCACCTGGGTGATCCGGTGGACGAGGGCGACGCCTAATATTTGTGCGATCCCTTCATACAGCTCGATTTGATCCTTTGAGAAGAAATTTGGACGAGCGCTCCTCATTTCAATCAAGCCGATCTTTTTTCGATCATCCATAATCGGGATCATGGCCAGGGAACGAAAATCTCCCGGGGCGCGCGGGGGGCGTCCGGAGACCTTCTTCCGGACCGGCGAACGATCGTTTGAGAGCTTTTGCACATCACCTATCCAGAGGCTTCCTTTCTCTGTCAGGGGCGGAAGGGTCAAAGCTCGGATGCGCCCAAGGAGCGCCGAGCGCCACGCCTTCAGAGGCAAATCCTGTCTGAGGTCTCCGTTCCGGACGCTGCCAATCCCCTGCCGGTCCGGAATCACTTCGTAATGGAACGGGGGCTTGCGACGACGCTGCAGTTCGGTCCAGTAGCAGTTGTCGTGCTCCTCTAATTGGATCGCAACAGAGTCACACTTGGAAGAAATCAATAAGATCTCTGAGACTTCCCGCAGGAAATCAATTCGCAGGAGACCTCGTGTTGCCAACTGAAGAATTCGACTCGACATGTCCCGGAAGTCGTGGACACGATGGGAGACAGGCGCCTGTGGGTGAGTCTTTCGTGATTTGGTTTTTCCTGGCGGCATTGCAGTCGGTGGGAGAAGGCCTTCCCCGCAGTTCAGACACCTGTTCACGGCGACCTTAGTCTCCGTGGAACTCCAGTGTATCACGGTTGGGGAAGTGACCGATATGGCGCGTCGCCTTTTCCGGTCCCTCGGCCGGGGAGACGGCAACACTATGCGCAATCCGCAGCCATCGAATCACGCCATGATTCTCCGGATCCCGTCTCTCAGCTGGGGAACATTGAAGTTGATCAACAAACCCTGACGTCTTCTGCTCAGTCTGAGAGAGGTGAGGAGCTGGGCTTCGTAGAGTGGGATGATAGCTTCCGTCGCTTTGATTTTAACGACGAGTTGATCATCCACGAGCATATCGATCCTTAAGCCTCCCTCCAGCCGGACTCCGTTATAGGTAATCGGGATGATGACTTGATTCTGCACCTTCGCCCCGCGCCTTTTCAGTTCATACGAGAGGCAAAGCTCATAAACTGATTTGAGCAAGCCGGGCCCAAGAATTCTGTGGACGTTGAACGCGGCGTCAAGCGTGAGGGTTGCAGCACATTCCGTTCCGAGCGATAGGGTTTCGAGTGTTGACATGGTCATGTCTTCATGAGGGGGTAGTTGAGATCGAGGGGGAAAAATTAAGCGGGGGAAACAGGCCTTCCAACACAAACCTTATCGACTTCTTTGAGGCGCGTCAAGGCTAAATGCACCATTCCACATTTATAGTGCGCAAGCTTGCTCGTGCTTCGGTTCGGCGAGGCAAGCGGCAACGTCCTAATTTGAATTTCTTGATTTTTGTTTTGCAATTGACATGATCGAATAAAACAGTGCAAATGTGAGAACTGCGACGATGAAAGTCCCAAGGTAAAAGCCGAAGATTATCTTCATGATGACATGAAGGAAAAGCAAGATACAGAGAAGGAGGGCAGAAAACAATGCCAGCAAAATGGACCATTTCAGTCGATTCATATCCATTCAAGCGCTCCCACTAAAGCTCGCCCCGACGATTGCGCTTCAATCTCAGGGGACAGTCCCTAGGGACAGGCACTAGGGACAGTCCCTTTTTATGAGGGACAGTCCCTTTTTATGCGGGACCATAAATTAGCGGACGCAGCAGGAGTGCGCGAGCTTGCTGGTTCCTTGGTTCGGCGCAGCTTGCCATGCGGAGCGAATGAGCGCAAAGCGAGATTCACGGCAGGAAAGCGGCCCGCCGCGGCGGGCCGCACTCCAAACTACGGGCCCTGACTTTGGAATTCAGGGTTAGTTCATACCCGGGCGCAGCTTGGCGATCTCTTTTCGGATGGCCAGCAGGGTCATTCCGCTTTGGCTCAAGGCCACAAATCCAAGAATCCAGAGCGGGAAGGTCAGCAGGACAAACACTACGACGGAGAAACCGGTCGCAAGCGTTTTGTCCACACCAAAGAGGGTCAAACCGACCACCGTGAAGAACTGGTAGGTGCCCACATTGGCGGGCGCATTGGGCAGAGCTGTCCCGAGATGCACAATCAGAAAAACGACCGCACCCACCCACAACGAGAGCGGCAATCCGTAAGCCCACATGACCAGCCAGAATGACACCGCTTGGAGTCCCAGCATGACCAGGGAGACGATCGTGGCCAGGTAAAACGGACGCGACAGGCCGATCGCCTTCAATCCGCCAGCAAGACCAGTCACTACCGAGCCCGCGCGACGCCACAGTCCCAAGCCTTCTGACTTCTCATCTTTCGGTCCGGGATCGGCCCTTTGCCTGCGGAGGACGACAAACACAAACAAGGCGGTAGCCACCAAAACGAGGACCCCCAGGACATCTCCGGCTTCGAGGAGGTCTTTCGGCAAGGGGACGAGGATGGCGGTGAGCCCGATGGCGAGGGCCATCCAGATACCATCAAGCCATCGCTCCACCATCATGGAGGGGACGACCGCCCTCAAGGGGACAGGAATCCATCGCGATACAAGGTAGGCGCGGACCAATTCGCCGAAACGCATCGGCAGCACTTCATTCGTAAAGAGACCCACGTAAATCGCCTGCGTCGAGCGCCAGACGGTCGTGTGTCCCACGGGGACGAGCAACAGTTTCCACCGCCACCCTTGGGCGACGTAGTTCAGAACATCCAAGAGGATGGCTAAGGCGACCCATTCCCAGCGGATGCTCTTCATGTTCCGGAACAGGTATTCGGCGCGAATATCATGGAAGACCCAAATCAAGCAGGCGAGGGCGATGGCGTATCCGGCTGCCGGTTGGATCCACCGCCGAACACCTCCCGGCCGGGAGAGAGCTGCGTCCTTCACTGTGTCGCCGACTGGATCCATTCAATGCCTTTTCGAAGAGCTCTAAAGAAGTCCGTTGTGTTTCCATCGAAACGGTGATCGTTGGCCTCAATCAGTTCAAACCGTTTGGGTTCCTTTGCGGCTGAAAACAAGTCCCGGGCCGTTGAGACAGGCACGTAGTCGTCGTGGCTTGATTGGATCATCCAGAGGGGAAGGGGAGTCACTTGCGGGAGATATTCGGCGCTTTGAAAGCGGGGTTCCTGGGGGATTTTCTTGGTCACATAAGTGAGGTAATCCGCCAACCGCCAGCCCAGAATATTAACAGGGCCCAGGCCGATGGTAACCAGTCCATTAAAGCTCTTCTTGTTCTCTGGAGCTGCCGCCGTGAGCAGGCATAACCCTGCCCCTTCCGACCATCCCACCAGGGTCAGACTTTCTTTCTTGTCCTTCACAATCAATTCTGCCATTGACTTGAAGTCTTTCATGACATCCGGAACCGTCAGGCTGGTCTTCCCGCTGAAACCTTCAAGATAACGTTTTGTGTCGAGCGCATACACATCGTTTCCCCAGGAAGCCATCGTCTCTGCGATCGTGATAGCGAAGCCTCGCCAACCCCCGTCTCCCGGAACAAAAAGGATCTTCGGACGAGGGGTCGCTGTGGAAGGGCTTCCATCGATCAAGTAGACATCTTGTTTCTGGCCACGAATGATCCACGTGTAATGGACGGGCGCGGGTCCCCCGGCGAAGCAGGCTGTCTCCGCCGCCAGGAAGCACAGAAGGGTGGTCGCGATGAGACGTCTAGGCATACAGGATTTCCTCTTCCACGGAGGCGCTGACCTTGCTCAAAGCGATGGCCAGTCGAGGCAAGTCAAGGGGGTTGCGGTAGATGGCGTATCGGGGCTCCCAGGAAGTTGCAAACTTGGCCTTGTATTGCCGCAGACCGCGGTAGCTGAAGAGAAAATTCAGATACTGGAAGAAAAAATGGACAGCTCTCTCTTCCGGTGAAGCCGCTTCCTTTTCCGCAAAACCCGACATCGGGGCCATGCCCAAATCAAATCTCTCGAATCCCTGCTCCCGTTGATGGGAAAACAGATTCAAAAAAAGGTAATCCATGATTCCATTTGGGGCGTCGGTCCTATGCCGCATGAGATCGCTGGTGGATTCCCCTTTTCGGTACGAAGGGATGATATTCACAAAGCCCAGGACCCGTTCATCTCTTCCGGCGGCGACAAACAAGGGGGTCTTGCGGATGTAATCGGGATCGAACTGGCCCAGCGTGAATCCGCGCTCGCGACGGCCGGGGATCTGCAACCATTGATTGGAGACTTCCCTGGCCTGAGCGAGCACCCCATCGGGAAGGGGAGGGTCGTATCGACGGGTGTGGATTCCGGCTTTTTCCAGCCGGTTGATGGTATGACGAAATTTCTTCATGGATTTCCCTTCCAGGCTGAATTGCGCCAGATCCACCACGGCGTCATCCCCGATCTTAAGCTTCTTAAATCCAAAGCGATAATACACGGACAAAAAATCAGGCAGGGTCTGATGAAAGCCAATCCCCCAATCGTTTTCCCTGCACATGTCGGTAAACTCGTGGATGGCTGGTCCAATTTCTTCATCCGGACCCACCGGGTCCCCCAGCACAATTGCGAAATTCCCTGCAACACGGTAAGCCAGGAAGCAGTTTTGCGACCGGGAGAAGAAAATCGATTTATCGGGCCAGATCTTGAAATAGTCTAAGGACGAGCGGCCATGTTCTTCGAGCAGATGGACCGCGTGGGCCCGTTCGTGGGGGAGCATCGCATACTGATAGATCACGGGTCGAAACAGGGAAAAGCCGGCATAGCTGAAGGCGGTGATGCCCATGACATAGAGCGAGTCGACGAACCAGTGAGCATACCTCGTGTGTGGAGTGATGGCTGGATCGCCGAGCAATGAAAAAAACAACAGGGTTCGATGGATGGATTCCCAAATGTTGAAATTAATGCCGAAATGTCTTGGATCGAGGGCCCAAAACCCAGCCACGCCGTATGCCAGGGCGATCAGTGCCGCAGTCCCGAAGCGAAGGAGTCCCCCCGGGAGATCGGGGATACTGCTCTTGACTGTGAAGCTCTTACGGTTCAACAGCAGCACGATCACAAGAACCAGTGAAAGAAGGGCATGCTCGTAGTCGCGTCCCTTCAGGAGGTGGACAATGACGGAGAGGCATCCCAGTGCCAGCACCCCTTGAAAGGCCCGCTTCTTCCGCTTGTAAATGTTGAGGGAGGAGACGGCGAGTGCAAATCCAATGAACAAGGTCAAAAATCGGCGAAGGCGGAGAAACTCCAATGGGACGACGAGTCCCCAAATCTCGCGGTGGTGGGGCAAGGCGGGATCCATCACCGAGACAATGTTAAAGAGCCCGCTTCCCAGGGTTACCAGGGCGACGATCCAGATCCATGCGGTTCGCTTCTTCATAGGTCATCGGGACAAAGGGGCGCACGAAGACCCTCTATGCTGTCTTTTGCCCATATGTCTTCTGATGCGCCGGGTAATTTCACCCGTTTATTGAGATGCCCTGTCAGGCCCATAAAGGTGCTGCACAATCCGGCAACCTCCCGGCCTGTGGCGGTCAGGGCGAAAGTTCGAAGGCCTCCTCTTTCGTTTCGGCGGTAGCACCACCGAATTCCTGCCCAAAGGCTATAACAAAAAAGGTTTCAAGGGTAGGGGCTTTTTCAGCCGGAGGACTAGCGAGGGGAGTCAATCCCGCAAGGAGGGGACCATTCCCCCCGGGTTCAGCCAGGGGGATACGGGGTCTTTCCCCGCCTGTATTGAAGGGGCTGTGGATTACGTCTACGTTAGTCGGCGAGGAGGTCGAGTTCACCCTGATCGTGCCATTCGCCTCTGCCCCGAAAATCAGTCGACCTCAGTGATGATGACTGCACGACCTTCCGGATCGCGAAGGACAGCAAAGGCTCCTCGTTCTCCCGAAACCGTTCCGTTCCCTGAAACGAATAACGGTCGAACAGCATGCCGCGCCCCCAGCTGATGAGTATCAGAAGAAACTACGTCATTATCCCCGATCATAACGGTCGAGGTGCTCCATCGTCTTCAGCCACGTTTCCTGGAGGATGTCCTCCGCCAGCGAGGGGTCCCCCGTCAGATGGACCAGGGAGCGGTAGAGTGAAGGGGAGTACCGGTTTATCAGAATGCTGATCGCCTCGCGATTTCCACCGCGAACCTGCAGTGCAATCTCCTGGTCGGTAGCTGTGGGCGATACTGGCATCGGAATATTGGCTTGTGGCCGTGGCCAATAGAAGGGCGGTCTTTCCACAATATTGATTGCGCTCATCATACCCCTGCTACGGACACCTCGAGCTGGAAGTCGCAAAATATTTCCAGTTCAAAGACTATGGGGGTGGCACGGGGAGTTTAAGTGGTTAGGCCTCTGTGGATTCAGGGAGACGACGTCCCCAGAGGGCAGTTCGCCAAGGAGAAACAACCGCTTGCAAGGTTTCCTGTCTCATCGAACGCCTTCCCCGGGCCTCAACCACCACGCCTGGGGATGGTGCGTAAATCCAATGTGGGGATAATACTCTTCGGCGGCGGGCGCAGCGAGCAGAACCAGGGTCGCTGCGAGACCCGCTTCCTGCTGTGTTCTTACAATCAGCTCCTTGCCGATCCCCTGTTTCTGGTGGGACTGCCGGACGGCCAGATCGGACAAATAAGTCACATAACTATAATCTGAGAGCGACCGGGAAATACCGACCAGAAGATCGTGGTCCCATGCCGTGATGACAAGGTTGGCGTTTTTCACCATCCGGAGCATGCGATCCTTGTCGTCGATGGGCCGGCGTTCACCCAGCGTGGATGCCCGGTACAGGTCAATCACTTCGTCGATGTTCAGGTCGTTACCAACCCTGTATTCGATCATGATTCGCGGTCCTGTTAGCTATCCTCGGATGACCACACGCTCAATGGAGCGGGCGCGGCCCATCAGTTCATCCACCTCGATCAGCACAGCGCTCAACCGCGGATCTCCTGTTGCGGTTTCGAAGCGGCGGGGCATTTGATCGAAGAATTTTTGAATGATCTGGTTCTTGTCGACGCCGATGACGGAATCGTAGGGGCCGGTCATGCCGATATCGCACAGGAAGGCGGTTCCGCGGGGAAGGATGTGTTCATCGGCGGTCGGGACGTGCGTGTGGGTCCCGACGACGGCCGAAACCCTCCCGTCAAGATACCATCCCATGGCTTGTTTCTCAGAGGTGGCCTCGCCGTGCATATCAACCAGGCGAACCTTCACGTCATCGGGGATCTTCTCAAGGGTGTTCTGGGCGGTCTGGAAGGGGCAGTCACTCGGGGGCATGAAGATGCGGCCCTGGAGGTTGATGACCGCATAGGGAATACCCTTCGAGGTCTTCCCGATAAAGAGGCCCGAGCCAGGGGATTGGGGCGGATAATTGGCTGGGCGCAGGAGGCGCGCGGTCCGCGCGATGTACTCAATGATTTCCTTCTTGTCATAAATGTGGTTTCCCGAGGTCAGCACATCGACCCCCCAGGAGAAGAAATCCTCTGCAATAAGGGGTGTCAGACCAAACCCCGCAGCGGCGTTTTCCACATTGGCGATGATGAGATCGATCTTGCGATCGCGCCGCAGGAGATCCACATGGTCGCGGACCATATCACGTCCCGGCCGGCCCACTACATCGCCGATGACCAGAATATTCATTCGATCAACCTTTCAAACGGCGTCCCAGGAAGACGCGCTGTTTCAAAACGGCAATCCGTGAGTTTACGCAAATCTCGTCGAAAAGCAAACGGAGAAAAACGACTGCAAAACGCGAATGGCCACAAAAGAGCAATAGAAACACACGGATACCTCGCCTCCAGGCAATCCAGTGTTTTTATGACTCTCTGCGGCTAACGGCGGGAAAAACCTTAGGAGTAATCCACGTGGGCCGTTGGGGTCGTCTATTTGAACCCTGCTTCAAAGGTGGGTGCCCTACTCAGCGCATTAGGCAGTCTCGCTTGGCGGGACTGAGCACACAGCGATGAGACGCGGACTCCCGTTCAAATAGTTAGGCTCAAAAATTAACGTACCACCTGACGCACCCTGCAGACTACTCCTAACCTGTGGAAACGCTGTCTCGATCTTACTACGAATCGTGCATTACGGAATCGAGTAATTTGATGCAAGCCTCGGTTTTCTCAGTGAGCATGGCGGAAAGCTCCACATTCTCCTGTTTCAACCGCTCCACCTCGTCCGCCATGGTGAGTGCGGCGAGTACCGCCACCTTCAAGGAATCGATCGTTCGCGTGGCGTCCGCAATCTCGCGCATTTTTTCGTCGAGGGATTCGGCCAGCCGCTTCACATATCCCGGATCAGGCCCCCCGCGCAGGTAGTAGGTCTGGTCGTAGATTTCAACCGGGATACTGTCGTCGGGATTATTCATTCACCGCTCACGCGATTGATGGCGCTGAGGATCTGTTCCACCTTATTCTTAACCAGTTCCCGTTCCTTTTTCAAGCCCTTAATTTCCTGCTCCAGCGCCAGCAGCTCGGAACGCAGGCGCTCCATATCACCTGTTTGATCGGCGTGCTTCTGGCGGGCGGACCTCAGCCTTTCTCCGGCCTGCTGAATCTTGCGCTCGAGCTCTGCGAACTGGTCTTTGGGGTTCACGTTTCTTTCCTTATTCTGGCACCTAGCTCTGTTTCGAGGGCACGCATCACCTTTTCGACCTGAGGTGTGACCTCCTGCTCGACGAGCGTCCGATCGGGAGATTGGAAAACGAAGCGGAGAGACAGGCTGTAGTTTCCATCACCCAGTGATGAATGATGATAACTATCGGCCGGCTTGATTTCGAAAAGGTTTTCAACCCGGAGCCGTGAAAGGGTCGTCAGTACCTTCTCAAATGAAATTTCGCTTGAAAGAACAAACGAAAGGTCCCGTTCCACTGCCGGGAAAGGGGACAAGGGGCTGAACGCGATCTGACGCAGGCCTTTCTTCAGCAACCATTCCAAATCAATTTCTGCCGCAAACACGTCCTGTTTGATTTTATAGCGTTCGAGGAGTGATGCGTCCAGCATTCCGAAGGTGGCAATGAAGTTTCCTTCGACAAAAACATCACTGGAATGGCCCTGGCGGTAAGTGTGAAACGGGTTCTCGGGTATGCGGAACTTCAAATCCGGTGTTTCAAACAGGCCCAGGGTCTGTTCGACGTCCCCCTTGAAGTACTGGAATTTGTAAGGTTCGGGGCGGACCTCATGCAGAACCTTGGGGCGGTAATCTCCCGCGGCCCCGAGCACGAGAACAGACCGTTCCACCATTTTGTTCATTTCCGATCGAAAGTAGATTTTTCCGACTTCGTACACGCGGACGTCACGCTGGCCCCGGTTCAGATTCCGGCGCACCATCTCCAGCAGTGACGGGAGGGCCGTGGGCCGCAAAGCGCCCGCGACTTCGGAAAGCGGGTTCGCCAGTTCAACCGGTATGCGCCGCGTAAATCGGGCAGCTTCTTCCACGTCAAGAAACGGGAAGGCAATGACTTCGAAATAACCCAAAGCTGCCAGACGCTCCTTCAATCGGGAGACGGCGGCGGCGGACGGAAGGTTCTGGCCGCGGGTCGAGGTCCGGAGCAGTCGGGGAGGAAACTTGTCATATCCGTAATGTCGGGCAACCTCTTCAATGAGATCAATCTCGCGGGTGACGTCATTGCGCCAGGTGGGCGTGCGCCACGTCTTGCCTTCGGGTTGTCTCGAGACGACCGTAAAGTGCAGTGAGCTCAGGATTCGATCCACTTGCTCGGACTCGACATCAATGCCGAGATGCCGTCTTAGCTCGGCCTGCCGCAAGACGAGGTCTGGAGGCGTCACCACAGTGGGATGACAATCGATGAATCCCTTTTGGATGGAACCTCCGGAAACATCCTGGATCAGCTGGGCGCATCGATTCATGGCCGTGACGGCATTTTCGATGTCGGTCCCGCGTTCAAAGCGGTGAGACGCCTCGGTGTGCATCCCAAAGGTCCGTGCGGTCTTGCGGATCGAGGTCGGCAGGAACCAGGCACTCTCAATCAGCACGTTCCGGGTCAACGTTGAAATCTCGCTCTCTGCTCCACCCATGACGCCAGCCAGGGCGACAGGCTTCACGGCATCCGCAATTACAAGATTTTCGGTGGACAGGGTTCGATCCACCCCATCGAGGGTAGTGAGATGCTCACCGTTTTTTGCGCGCCGCACGATGATCTTTCGTCCGGTGAGGCGGTACAGATCAAACGCATGCAGCGGGTGACCCATCTCGAAGAGCACGTAATTAGTGATGTCCGCGATGTTGTTGATGGAACGCTGGCCTACCGCCTCCAATTGCCGGACCAGCCAGGGAGGGGAAGGAGCCACCGTTACCCCGGTCACAACCCGGGCGCAGTACCGGTAGCAAAGTTCGGGATCGGAGATTTCGACCGTGGCGGACTCGCTCACCACACGGTCGGTCTCCTGAAAAGCGATTTGGGGAGGCTTCATAGGGAGATGGTAAATTGTGGCCACCTCTCGTGCCACTCCCCAGTGACTCAAGCAGTCACCTCGATTGGCGGTCAGCTCCAGCTCGATGACGAAGTCGTCGTCGTGAGCCTCGATCGACTCCACCGGAAGGCCGGCCATCGAGAGGTCATCGGCGAGCCTCCGGGCTTCGACGGGGACATCGACGAATTGCCTGAGCCACTGATAAGAAATCTTCATGGTACATCAGTCCGCGGATAGCACAGATTCCAAAGGAAGCCGAAGAAACCCCGATGGCGAGTCAATTCTGCGGCAGTCCGATCTTTTCTTCGATTCCCAGGTGCAATCTACGTAATCGGTGGATGCTTATCGGAACTGCTCCAGGAACCGGATGTCGTTGTTGAAAAAATAATCGAGGCTGGGCATATTGAACTTCAGCATCGTGTAGCGATCCAGTCCCAGGCCAAACGCGAATCCCGAATATTTTCCCGGATCGTAGCCGACATATTGGAAGACGGCCGGATGAATCATTCCCGCACCCATCACTTCCACCCAGCCGCTCTGTTTGCAGACCCGGCAGGAAACTCCCTGATTGGTGCGGCCCGTCCCGCCGCAGATGCCGCACGAAATATCCACTTCCGCGCTGGGCTCCGTAAACGGGAAATAGCTCGGGCGGAAGCGCACCCGCTTCTCAGGGCCGAAGAAGGCCTTCAGAAAATACTCCAGCGTGCCTTTGAATTCGCAGAAAGAGATGTCGACATCGACGGCGAACCCTTCGATCTGATGGAACATCGGGGTATGCGTGGCGTCGGGGTTGTCGCGCCGGTAGACCTTGCCGGGAACAATTGCCCGGACGGGCGGCTTCAGACGCTCCATGGTGTGGATCTGGACGGGCGAAGTGTGCGTCCGCAGGAGCAACTCGTCGCGTCCCGCCCCGCCATCCTTGATGAAAAATGTATCCTGCTCACTGCGCGCGGGATGGTTGTCGGGCGTGTTGAGGGCCTCGAAATTGTAATAAGCGGTTTCGATCTCCGGCCCCTCCTCGACGGTGTAGCCCATGGAGATGAAGATCTCCTCGATCTGCTCACGCACCAGGGTGAGGGGATGCTTGGCGCCGAATTGACGCGACAGGCCGGGGAGGGTGATGTCCGGGTTCCTTTGCGACGCCTCAATGTTCCCAGTGACAGAGCTGCTGACACGGACTTCCGTTTCGACCCCGGCCTTCCAATTCTTGAGGTCATCACTTAATGGCAGGTCAATTCTGCCGGAGTTCTTGGCCCTGAGTTCATTAAAAATCCTTTCCACATCGCCTTTCAGGGTATTTAGCAGCTTGCCAAGAAAAGGTTTCAAAGGAGACGGCGCCGTCTTCAACCAGTTATCGCTCAAGAAAGACAGGCGGCCGTTCTTACGTCCTAGCCAGGCGATCCTGAACTCCTCGACTTTTGCAGACGAATCGGCAGCCGCCGAGTCTCTTTGAAGCCTTTGGTTCAACTCTTCGAACAGAGACTGACACTGCCCGGGCGACGTCACGCCGATTTCCGAAAGCGGTTTTTGGAGCTTTTCATCCAGGGTCATAGATAATTCGATCCCGATGGAGTCTTTGATCGACGCCCGGGGAACTCCAGGGGGTTCCCCTGTCAGAGCCAGAGCCCGTGCAGGGAGAAGACGCTGACTTATGCGGACGCCGGACCTGAACTCGCTTGTTTGGCGGTTTCCGCAAGTTTGGCAAACGCTGCGGCGTCATTCAGGGCCAGGTCGGCGAGGATCTTGCGATCGAGCGCGACTCCGGCTTTTTTCAACCCGGCAATAAACCGGCTGTAAGAAAGGCCGTTCTCGCGCGACGCAGCGCCGATGCGAATAATCCACAACTGACGGAAGTCCCGTTTACGGACACGGCGGTCACGGTAGGAATACTTCAGGGCTTTTTGAACGGATTCTTTGGCGGAGCGGTAGAGTTTGCTCTTGGTGAGGACGTATCCGGAAGCCAGTTTTAAAATCTTCTTGCGCTTTCGGGCGCGCTTGGGACCTCGTTTAACTCGGGGCACGGTTTTCTCCTTTCGATGTGGAATCGGCTTGCAGGCACCGTGTGTTCCATTCGACGTAGCGAAGGAAGCCGCCTGCTCGCACGAAATGAAATGAATCAAAGATCAAAATCGATGAAACGGGCCGTTCGCGATCGATGGCAATTCTGACGGGCAGCCGGAAGGCCGGTTCTCAGCCTAGCCGTAAACCAGCATGCGCTTGACCGATTTTTCATCCGCCTTGCTGACCAGGGTGTCCTTGTCGAGCTTGCGTTTCACTTTCGTGGTTTTTGAGGCCAGGAGGTGACGCGCGTAGGCATGACCCCTCTTGACCTTTCCCGTCGCGGTCAACCTGAATCGTTTGGCGGCCCCGCGATGGCTTTTCAACTTTAGTTTCGGCATGAAAACTCCCTTTGAAAATACAAATCAGGCAAGCCTGCTTCCGGGCGGGGACACCCGAGTCACTCCGTGATTCGAGCAACAACCGGGAACCCGCAGCTTGGACGCTCCTGATCCCCGGAGTCGGTTTGAAGCTGTTCCCCGGCTTAGTTCTTTTTCGGCGCCAGGACCATGAACAGGTTGGGTCCCTCGAACTTGGGGAAGAACTCCACGATCCCCGCCTCGCCGACATCGGTGACGAGTCGATCCAGCAGCTTCCGCCCGATCTCCTTGTGGGCCATCTCGCGCCCGCGAAACCGCACGCTCGCCTTGACCTTGTCCCCATCCTTCAAAAAATCGAGGATGTGGTTTTTCTTGAACTCATAATCGTGTTCATCGGTCTGAGGCCGGAACTTGACTTCTTTGAGCTGGATTTGTTTCTGGTGTTTCTTCGCCTCGTGCGCTTTTTTGTTGAGCTGGTAGATGTACTTGCCGTAGTCCATAATCTTGCAAACCGGCGGTTGGGCTTGCGGCGAGATTTCAACCAGGTCGAGCGAGCGTTCACGCGCAATCTTGAGCGCCTCATACGGCGGCATGATTCCGAGTTGACTCCCCTGATCATCAATCACCCGAATCTGCGGGACACGAATGCGCTCATTCGTGCGAATCGACTTGTCGTAAATAAAACTCCTCCTTGCCGTCTCCTCCCCGGCGGGGACCGAGCGGCTTGATGGTTTAACGTTTAGGGCTGCAAGTGTAAGCGGAAGCGGCCACACACCCTCGAGAGATGGATCTCTGCCCTGAAAGAGCAGGACCTCTCAAGCGACGCAATTTTCACCTGTTCCCCGGCGATTGTCAAATCAAAAGGGGCGGGTCAGGGAGCCGGCGCTTTGCTCGCGATGACTTGCTCCAGCGAGGTCAGAAATTCATCAATGGATTTAGGTCCGAGGTCACCTTCACTCCGGCTGCGGACGCCCACGGTCCCGGAAGATTGTTCGCGGTCCCCGACGACGAGCATGTAAGGGATCTTTTGCAGTTGCGCTTCCCGGATTTTGAAGTTGACCTTTTCGTTCCGCTCATCCACCTCGGCGCGAACCCTCGCTGACTGAAGCCGCCCGAGCACCTCCCTGGCGTAACCCAGGTGGCGTTCGCTGATGGGCAGCAGGCGTACCTGAACGGGTGCCAGCCAGGTGGGGAAGGCCCCGGCGTAATGTTCAATGAGCACGCCAAAGAACCGTTCCACCGATCCCCAGAGTGCCCGATGGACCATGACCGGTTGGTGTCGGCTGCCGTCTTCGCCGATGTACCCCAGTTCAAACCGCCGGGGGAGATTGAAATCGAACTGGACTGTCGAAAGCTGCCACGGTCTGCCGATGGCGTCGACGAGCTTCATGTCGATCTTGGGGCCGTAAAACACCGCCTCGCCGGGCATGTATTTGAACGGAACGTCCATCCGCTTCAGCGAGTTGCGGAGCGCCCCCTCAGCGCGTTCCCATTCCTCGGCCGTGCCGGCGTAATGCTCCGGGTGGGCCGGATCCCGCGCCGACAGTTCAACCTCGAATCGGTCGAACCCAAAAGTTCGGAGCACGGCAAAGGCGAAGTCCACACAACCCTCGATTTCTTTTTCGAGTTGGTCCATCGTGCAAAAGATATGAGCGTCGTCCTGGGTGAACCCGCGAACGCGCAACAACCCGTGCAGCACGCCGGAGCGCTCGTACCGATAAACCGTGCCGAGCTCGGCGAGACGGAGCGGGAGATCGCGGTAGCTGCGCAGACGCGATTTGTAAATCAGGATGTGCCCGGGACAATTCATTGGTTTGAGCTGGTATTCGGCTTTTTCGACCTCCATCGCGCCAAACATGTTTTCACGATAGAAGCCGGTATGGCCGCTGCGGTTCCAAAGATCCAGTCGCATGACATGCGGGGTAAAGACCAGGTTGTATCCACGCTGCAGGTGTTCTTCACGCGACCAATCTTCCATGAGCTTCCGCACTAGGCCGCCTTTGGGGTGCCAGAAAATGAGCCCGGGTCCGGCTTCTTCTTCAATACTAAAGAGGTCGAGTTCAGTGCCCAACCGGCGGTGGTCGCGGCGCTTGGCCTCCTCCAGCTTTTTCAGATACTCGTCCAGCTCCTTCTGGCTGAACCACGACGTGCCGTAAATCCGCTGCATCTGTTCCTTGTGTTCATCGCCCTTCCAGTAAGCGCCTGCCAGTGACAACAACTTAAACGCCTTGATCTTCTTGGAGGACGGTACATGGGGCCCCAGGCAGAAATCGATGAAGTGATCGCCCAGGGTGTAACAGGAGAAGACCTGATCCGCCTTCTCGTCGATCAATTCGCACTTCATCCCCTCGCCCATCTCCCGGAACATCTTGAGCCCTTCTTCTTTAGGAAACTCTTTCCGGCCGTAAGGCAGATCCCGGTCGGCCAACTCCTTCATTTTCTTCTCGATCTTCTCGAGATCCTCGGGGGTGAACGGCTCGTCACGGTGGAAATCATAGAAGAAGCCGTTTTCAATGGCGGGGCCAATGCCCAGCTTGGTTCCGGGGAAGAGTTCAAGAACCGCGGCCGCCAGCAGATGTGCGGTGCTGTGACGATACACCTCCAAAGCATCAGGGTCTTTGGAGCGCGGGGTCAAGATTTCCACGCGCTCGTTGCCTTTGAGCTGGTAGGTAAGGTCGCGCGGGACACCGTCCACCTTGGCCACCAAAGCCTCTTCGCGCAGGCGCGGACTCACCGTTCGTGCCACATCACCGGTCGTGGCCCCGTCGGGCATCTGGATCTGACTGTTATCAGGCAGAGTGATTTGGATCATAGAATCTCACTGTTCCAATCTGTGCAGAACGATTCTCACAACGACATGCGGCGGCCGATTTCATTTCGGAATGCGGATTTTGGATTTCGGAAAAAAACGAGTGCTTCCGTTCAATACGTCCTGCTTCCGTATGAATCCGCATGAACCTGGGCTAAACCCGGATACAGGGATGAAGAGTCTCGAAAACCTGTGATCAGGTGCAGCAAACAACTGCCGACTGAATCCCTGCATCCACACCAGGAGAATGACAAAAACTTCTCAAGAAAGAACAGTTAAAATAACAGAATTTCATCTGAGGGTCAACGCGGGGAGAACACGCGGGGAGATCAGTCAGCCGAACATTCCGGGGCAGGGAGAATGGAGGTCCACCGGGGAATCCAATATACCCAAGCGCCTTCCTATTGTATAGTGGCGCTCCCGAGCAAGTCATCTCCAGGACGTTATCGCGCGTAGTGAGCGGATTGAAATGATTTCCAACCTATATCTGAAATCTTGGATTCCGGTCATTGTTGTCATGGCCTTCATCTTTCTGATGTCCACCGGGACATTCTCTTCGGAGAACACGGCGTTGTTTTTTGGACCGTTGCTCCGGTTCCTGGTTCCCGACATTTCCCCGCAAATGGTGGATTTGGTCCACAGGGCTATACGCAAGAGCGGGCATGTGGCAGAATATTTTATCCTCGGGGTGGCGCTGTTCCGTGCTTTTCGCGGAGGATCCCGGGACACCCGGGCCTGGCATTGGGCGTTGTGTTCGTTGCTTGTGGGTGTTCTCTACGCCGCATCCGACGAGTTGCATCAGTCCTTTGTCGCGACGCGGATGGCCTCTCCCATCGATGTGGCGATTGATTCCGCGGGTGCCGTGCTCGCCCAGATCGTGTGCGTTCTGGCATACCTTCGGGGCCTGAAGCAGGCGGTTTCGAGTTGAGCCCTAAAAGCTGGAATCGATGGAGACGAGGGAACCGGCGAGGTGCAACTGCCGTTTGAGAGAGACCCTGTCTCCCAAGCAGCCGTCGGGTAGAAATTGAGAGTGGAAATCAGCGACGGTTGGCGGGCGTGTGTAGGCGTTGTATACTGAAACGATGTCAGGGCCGGTCCCGGGACGGAAGCCGGGAGGCACCAGCCGATTCATCGGGCAGAGACAAGGAGAGGACCAAGAAATTCAATGTTTGATATCTTGACTGAAAAACTTCAGCGGACCTTCAAGACCCTGAAAGGGGAAGCGAAGCTGACGGAAAACAATGTCGATTTTGCCATGCGTGAGATTCGCCTGGCTTTGCTCGAAGCAGACGTCAACTTCAAGGTCGTCAAGGACTTCATAGACCGGGTTCGAGCCAAGTGTCTCGGAACGGAGGTGATGACGGCGCTGTCTCCGGCGCAGCAGGTCATCTCCTTTGTCCGGGACGAACTGATCGCCACGCTGGGGGATGCTGAAGCGCGGCTTCTTTTCTCAAAGAACCCGCCGTCCGTTTTTCTGGTGGTCGGGCTTCAAGGGTCCGGGAAGACCACCTCCGTCGGCAAGATCGCCAAGTGGATGATGAAGAACGGCCACCGGCCGCTCCTTCTTTCGGTTGACGTCTACCGACCGGCCGCGCGGGAACAACTCAACGTCATCGCGCGCGATGTGGAAGCCAAGATATTTCCCGGTGAAGGGATCGATGAGCCCCTGGCCCTGGCGAAAGCGGCGCTGCGGGAGGCGAGCCTCTCGGGCTACGACGTGCTTCTGATCGACACCGCGGGCCGGCTTCACCTTGACGACGAGTTGATGCAGGAGCTGGCCACTCTGAAGCAGCAGCTCAAGCCCAGCGAAATTCTGTTCGTGGCGGATGCCATGACGGGTCAGGACGCGGTGAAGAGTGCCCACGAATTTCATCAGCGCCTGGGCATCAGCGGAGTGATTCTCACCAAGCTCGACGGCGACGCACGCGGGGGTGCCGCGCTTTCGATCCGGGCCGTGACGGGACAGCCCATCAAATTCGTCGGCGTGGGGGAAAAACCCGACGCCTTGGAACTGTTCTACCCTGATCGCATGGTCTCGCGTCTGCTGGGGATGGGCGACGTGCTCTCCCTGATCGAGAAGGCCCAGGAAACCTTTGATTTGAAGCAGGCCCAAAGGCTGGAAGAGAAGCTCCGCAAAGATGAATTTACGCTTGAAGATTTTCGAGACCAGTTGCGACAGATGCGGAAGCTCGGGCCCTTGGACAAGATTCTCGGCATGCTTCCTCAGATCGGCCCTATGAAAGACCTCCAAAAAGCCAACATTGACGAGAAGCAACTGATTCACACCGAAGCCATGATCAACTCGATGACGCCCCGTGAACGGCGAAACCATCAAATCATCAATGGCCAGAGGAGGAAACGGATCGCGCGCGGAAGCGGGACCACTGTGAATCAGGTGAACCAGTTGCTCAAGCAGTATGCGCAGATGCGGAAGATGATGAAATCCATGACCGGGGGCTTGGCGGGAGGACGTTTGCCCCGAAACCTGGAGCGGTTTCTTCCCCGGCAGTGAACTTTTTTTTGATTATCGTCCTGCCCCGCCGCTCGTGGAGATCAGGAAAAGCGACGGTTGATTCTGAAGCGGGAGGGAGAATCGTCAAAAAAGTTGCGGGAACTGCATGTTTCCGATAGAATTAAGCTTCATGATTGTCACCGGAATTCGGTGATGTTTCACCGGGCACTTACACCAAAGGTGGAGGGTAGAAATTTGTTGACCATTCGATTGAGCCGAGTCGGCGCTAAGAAGCGCCCTCACTATCGCATTGTCGTGGTCGAAAAAGATGAGGCACGCGATGGAAGATATCTGGAGGTTCTTGGAACTTATTACCCGCTGGTCAATCCGGCGGAGATCAAGTTGAATCGTGAGCGTTACGACCATTGGCTGCGTCGGGGCGCACAGCCATCGGAGACGGTGAAAAGTTTTCTCAAGCGTCAGGCCGCGGCCTGACAGCTACGGCTGCGGAGGCGATTGAGATTTCTCGTTAGTGAGGGTCATGACCCGGAACTTGAAACATTGAACGCCTACTCTGGTTGTCACTTCAGGTTGACATTCTTCGTCTCCGAGAGACTCGGAGCAGGTTCGTGCGAGGCGGCAAGGAGAAGAAGGTATGAAGGAACTCATCGAGCAAATCGCCAAGGCCCTGGTGGATAACCCCGATCAAGTGTTTGTTCGCCCCATCGAAGGAGAGCAGACGACGGTCCTGGAATTGAAAGTCGCTCCCAGTGATCTTGGGAAAGTGATTGGAAAACAGGGACGCACGGCTCGTTCTATTCGGACGATTTTGGGCGCTGCGGGAATGAAGCTGAAGAAACGATTTACCCTGGAGATCCTTGAATAGCGACGTCAAGCCGCTCCTCCGAGAGATGGAAGAAGGGGAGATTACTCTGGCCCTGGTAAGAAAGACCCAGGGCCGGCAAGGCGAGGTTGCGGCAGAAATTCTGACTGACTTTCCGGAGCGGTTCCACCAGATGAAGCGCGTCCGACTGGTGAAGACGGGTGAAGCCGGAAGTTGGAAGGAGTTGGAGAAGGTCTGGTTCCACAAGCAGGCGGTGATCCTGAAATTTTCCGGGATCGAGACGATTACGGACGCAGAAGCCCTGGTGGGATCAGAGGTCCGTATTCCTCAGAGTGAGGCGTTGCCGCTTCCGAGGAATCACCATTACATCTTTGAACTGGTGGGCTGCCGGGTGGTGGAGGACCACAGCAGCCGGGAGATCGGCCGGGTAAAGGAGTTCTTGGAAGCGGGTGGAAACAACCTCCTGGCCTTGGAAACCAGTCACGGCGAATTGCTGGTCCCTTTCGCCGAAGAAATCTGTTTCTCCGTCGACGTACAACGACGCGAGATTCGGGTGCGATTGCCCGAGGGGTTGTTTGAGTTGAATCGCTGAAAGGGACGCACAACCGGCGGGGCCTTGGGCACCGAGCCGTGAAGAGAGAGGAAGAGAACTCCGCGAGGTGTTCCTTGCGGATTTTTTTTTGCACCGAAAACATGGTCCGGTTTGAAATCATCACCATTTTCCCCAGGTTTTTTGAGGGCCCGTTCTCGCATGGAATCGTGCGGCGCGCTTGCGAGGCGGAGCTGGCAAACATCGAAGTGGTTGATCTGCGGACGTTCACCGAAGACAAGCATCGCACGGTGGACGATCGGCCTTTCGGCGGCGGGGACGGGATGGTCTTGAAACCTGAGCCCATCTTCAAAGCGGTGGATTACCTGGACATCCTCCGGGAGGATGCGCAATCCCGATCAAAGGCGGTCATTCTTCTTTCCCCCCAGGGGAAGCGGTTTGCCCAGGCCGACGCATTCCGGTTGGCGTCTTTAGATCGCATCGTCCTGATCTGCGGCCGCTACGAGGGCGTGGACGAACGCGTCGCAGAACACCTCGCCACGGAGGAGCTTTCCATTGGCGATTACATCCTGACCGGCGGAGAACTGGCCGCTGCAGTCGTCGTGGATGCGGTGACACGTCTCCTGCCGGGAGCACTGGGTAACGAGATGTCCTCCCAACTCGATTCTTTTTCTGGTCCGGCAGACCCTCAAGCGGTCCGTGGGGGTTCGAGCGCAGGAACCGGGACCTTGAGTTGGCCCCAGTATACCCGGCCGGAGAGCTTTCGTGCCTGGAAGGTTCCCGAGGTTCTGCTTTCGGGAAATCATCAGGAGATTGAGAAGTGGCGTCGACAGCAGGCAATCGAGAAGACGGCGCGAATGCGGCCGGATTTGCTGGGGTTGACGCCGTCCGGATCACCCGTCAAGGCGATGTGATTCCGGGACAGCGCGAGATTGGAAGGAATCCCCCGATCATGGGGCAAATAACAGGAGCAGAGATAGATTTCAAGGAGAAACGATTATGGGGTCCCAAGCGATTTTGGAAAGATTGAAAAGAGAGCAGCTGCGCACTGATCTTCCCTCATTCAAGCCCGGCGATACGGTCCGCGTGCATGTAAAGATCAAGGAAGGGGACAAGGAGCGCGTCCAGGTGTTCGAGGGGACAGTGATTGCTGAAAACCGCCGGCTGAACCAGTCTACTTTCACCGTCCGAAAGATGTCCTTTGGCACGGGCGTCGAGCGCATCTTTCCTCTGCACTCTCCGGTGATCGACAAGATTGAAGTCGTCAAGAGCACTCAGGTGCGCCGGGCCAAACTATATTATCTGCGCCGGTTGCGTGGAAAGGCGGCGCGGTTGAAAGAAGAACGGTACACCGAACCCGAACCCATTGTGGCTGCGAACTAGAATCCACCTTGGCTCCCGGTCAGCGGCTGAACCCCGATGAATCAGGAGGCCACCCCAGGTTTGTGTTGTAGTCAGATCCCATGTGCGACTGGGACAGCGGGGGAACTGGACGAGGAACCTGTCCCCCGGAGGAGGTCAGATCCGTCGATCGATCTGGATTTCTCGATCGACGGCCTTTTGTGAACGATGGGTGTCGCCCTTTGACCTGATCCTCCACCAATAATTTTCTCATCCTCGTATTCTTTCCAGCTGAAAAGTGCTTTTTCCCATCCATCGTCCCCTCGATTGAGCGACAGGAGCAAGCGTGCGCCAAAAGAAGCACAGTTCCTGCTCCACTTGTACCAGCCGCTATGAAGAAGAGGTCTATCGCATGGGATATTCCCGTGTCGCCGGCCTCGATGAAGTAGGACGGGGGGCCTTGTCAGGGCCAGTCCTGGCAGCGGCTGTGATCCTGGATCCAGCGCACATTCCTGAAGGAATTGATGATTCCAAGAAGCTTTCACCCGATCGGCGGGAGGTGCTTTTCAGGGAAATCGTGGACTCTGCCTTGAGCTGGGGGGTCGGACAGATTGACCCTGAAGCCATCGATCAGGAAGACATCCTCAAGGCCACACTCCGCGCGATGGCTCTGGCGGTTTCAAAACTCTCCCCCTGCGCCGATTTTCTACTGATTGATGCGGTCCGGTTGCACGCCGTCGACCTGCCCCAGAAATCGATTATCAAGGGCGACACTCTTTCGGTTTCCATCGCGGCGGCTTCGATTGTCGCCAAGGTGACGCGCGACGCGATCATGATGGAATTTGACCGCCTTTATCCACAATATTACTTCCGACAGAATAAGGGCTACGGAACACGCGAACATTTGGAATCATTGCGCCGATTTGGCCCCTCACCGATTCATCGGAGAACCTTTCGGCCGGTCTTCCAAAGGGACATTCCGTTTTCCCATGCCGGAGAGTGACGTCCTCGATTCGAGCCAGCCCCTGGGGACTGCACAAAGAAATTGCGACCCCGCCCCCTTTCAGCTATAGTCTTGGGAACTGGGGTTGTTGGCCTATGGCCCGTGTTGTCTGAAGTCTCAGAGCCGGAAAGGGTTGGATCGAACTCCGGCGTCAGGTAAGGGAGCCCAAACTGCCTTGAATAAAGCCAAAATACTCAAGAACGCAGAAAAACACGTGATGCAAGGCAGGCTTCACTCGGCGATTTCAGAATATAAGAAGATCATCGAAGCCGATCCCAACGACCTCCCGATCCTCAACACCATTGGTGACCTCTACGTCCGTCTCGGCAAGACGGATGAAGGGCTTAAATTCTTCAACCAACTGGCGGACGCGTATCTCGAAAGCGGCTTCAAAGTAAAAGCGATCGCAATTTACAAGAAGATCACCAAGCTCGATCCGGGGGGGATTGAACCAAGACGCCATTTGGCTGAGCTCTATGCCCTGCAGGGACTGATGAGCGATGCCAGGGGACAGTATCTCCAATTGGTAGATGCTTATCTGGCGGAATCACGGTCGGATCTGGCTGCCGACGCGCTTCGTAAACTCCTGATTGGCGATCCCGACAACACGGCGATCCTCACGCGGTTGGTCGCGGTGGAAGTGCGCCGGGGAAACAAGGACAGCGCCCTCAATTTGCTCCTGGCCTCGACAGAACGATTACGCAAGAGCGGGCAGTTGGTTGAAGCGAAGGAAATGCTCTCCCGAGCGGAAGAAATCGATCCCGAAAGCCTTAGCCTGAAGACGGTTCTCGCGAAAATCAGGTTTGCCGAAGGGCAGCATGACGAAGCGATTGCGATGCTCTGGAAGATGGACCCGGAGCGGACCTCGACGGAGGTTCAAATCTCCCTGTGGGAATGCTTGCTTGAAGCTGACCACTTGGAGGAAGCCGGCGACGTGGCCCAGCATCTCTTCGAGATCGATTCGGTGCACTATCCATTGCTGTTTACGCTGACGGATCGCTACATCGCCTCTTCCAATTTCGAGCGTGTCGTCCAGATTCTGAATCCGCTGATTGAGTCTCCCTTGATTGACACCTTCGGGGCCCGGATCGCAGAGACTCTTCAGAAGATCCTCTCCGAACAACCGGATTATTTTCCCGCCATTGAACGCACCGTTAAGGTCAATCACAAGTTAGGTCAATCGCATCTGCTTTCGCTCTCGCTGGAACACTTAGCGAGCTACCACCTCAAGCAGGAAAATTTTGCGGCTGCCATGTCTGCTTACCAGGAGTTGCTGGATATTGATCCCACGAATGCGATTGTCCGGCAGGGTATTGCGCGGCTTCAAAGGCAGATGGATTCCCACGGAGGAGCAGAATCTGTCCCGGTGAGCGAGGAGACCGCAGAAGGGACCCTTCAAGAGTTTATGGAGCATTCGCTCGAGAAGCGTGAAGAGCTGGATACTAAGGAATTCACGCTTTCAGAACCCCCCCCCGTGACTTCGGAGGAAGAGGCCCCCGAAGAGAAAGAGGAGCAACCCGTTTCTGTCGAAGAAGTCTCGGTAGAACCGACTCCTTCTCAGAAGCCCCGGGCAGCAAGTACGCTTACATCGGAAGAGACCAATGAGTTAGTGAACGGCTTGATTCTGGAAGGCGAATTGTTGATGGGATACGGCCTTTTGAAGCGGGCCGGACAGCTGTTTGAGGAACTGCTTCGAATCTCTCCAGATCACCCGGTGGCATTGAGACAGTTGGTCGAGATTTACTCCTCGATGGGGAAGATGAATGAAGCTGCAGCCTGTTGTACGAAGCTCTCGGACGCGGCGATCCAGAATGGACACCGCGAGGAGGCCCGTCAGTGGGCCGAGAAGGCAGCTGAGTTCACCACGGTCCCTGCCTCCAAGGCAGTGGAAGAGGAAACCCCACCCCCCCCAGTGCCTGAGACCGTGAAGAGCGAAGAAGCGCACAAGCCCTCCGAAGGGGAGATGGTGTACGACCTGTCGAGCGAACTGGAGGAGATGGTGACGCCGGCCGCTACCCCAGAAGAGCCGAAGGCCGAACCCGTCGCTGAGGCTCCGGAGGCTGGGATCATCAAGGAAGAAGAGGCACTTCGGGAGACTCTTGAGGAAATTGATTTTTATGTTGAGCAAGGGTTCTGGAACGAGGCCCGCACCCTGATCGAAAAAGGGTTGAAGGGTTTTCCGGAGTCCCAGCCCCTCCTTGCCCGCCTGGAGCGCTGTGACAATGCACCGGAGGCGGTGACCTCGGAGGAAGTAGCGACTCCAGAGGCGGCCGTGGAGGAGGGGCCTGAGGTAACACCCCCTTCAACACCCCTTTCAACAACCCCGCCGGCAGCCCTCGTCTCTGAAGTCCCGCTCGAGTCTTTAATAGAACCGGGGCCGCCGGCTGAAGTGGCTCCGATAAGCGAACCGGTCGCTCAGGCGCCTGTGTCTGCTGAGGCCACCCCGTCCCAGGGACTCGGGGACCTTTTTGCGGAATTCAACATCGTCGAGAGCCCTATCGATGCCAGTGGAGATTTCAACACCCACTACAATCTCGGAATCGCGTTTCGGGAAATGGGTCTGCTGGAAGAGGCGATCGCGGAAGTCCAAAAGGCCATCTCCATTCTGAACCCTCGCGAACAGAAACAGGATTATCTCAGTGTGTGCAGCCTGCTGGGTCTGTGCCTGGTCGAAAGCAAGAATTATCCGGAGGCGATTGAATGGATGGTACGCGGCTTGTTGGCTTTGGGAGATCTAGAGAAGAATGATGAGTACCTCAGCCTCGAGTATGACCTGGCAAACGCATACCAGTTGGCGGGGAATACTGAACGCGCCAGGGAGATTTTTCAGAAAATTCAAAGCGAGAACCCAAGGTTCCGCGATATCGAGAAGCGGCTGCAGTCGTTGCACCAGCCCAAACTCTCGAATTAGGTTCTAACAACTCAGACGGCGGTTCTCGGATCCCATGCCCAAGAGGTTCCCTAGCGTTCTGTTGAGCGTCTTTTTTGCGGAAATGGGTTTATTACTGATCGTTTTTCCCTGGATTGAGATCTGGGAAAGGAATTTTTTTACGCGATTGTCGCCGACCCTAACCTCGGTCTTGCTGAATTATTTTTTCCGAGGAGCCATCTCGGGATTGGGAATCATCAACCTCTGGTTCAGCCTTTCAGAAATCCTCAGCATTGGGAAGTCCTTTTCTGAAATTGAAAAATAAGCCACCCCATCGCAATCTCCACCGCCCGTCGGGTTTCTCTTCTCAACCCATCCTCTGCTATGTAACGGACCGATCGTCTGTAGGCGAGAGAAAACTCCTGGGCCGGATCCGCGAGGCATTGGAGTCGGGAGTCGATTGGGTGCAGTTGCGCGAGAAGGGGACTCCAACGAGCGAATTAATCGAGATTGCCGAAAAAGTGGTCCAGTTGCCACACGAAAGTCATCAGAAAATGATTCTAAATGATCGATTGGACGTTGCCCTTGCGTGCGGGTTCGATGGGGTCCACCTCGGGGGAACCTCGTTTCCGGTGGGGGCGGTTCGAGGAAGGGTTCCTGCCGGGTTCATTGTGGGCGCCTCTATCCATCATTTGGATGAGGCGGTGACAGCTGAACGCGAGGGAGCCAATTACGTCATCTTTGGGCCGATTTTCGCCACTCCCTCCAAGTTGAAGTACGGCCCCCCGCAAGGTGTTCAGAGACTCCATGCCGTCGCTTCTCTGCTCTCAATTCCGGTTCTGGCAATCGGAGGAATCTCTTTGGCGAATTATCAGGATTGTTTGAAGGCCGGGGCAGAAGGGATCGCAGCTATTTCGCTTTTTCAAAGCTCCCGTTCCATAAGGAAGGTGGTCTCCCGCCTTCGTGTCGCAAAGTTCCAGCTCGATGCTCCCGAGTTAGAGTAAACTTCCGATCAATCCTCTCTGGATGGCTTCCTGAAAGTTCCTCCACCGATTTCCACCTGGAGTGATCCGGGGCGCGTGCCCAAGCCCGGAGAGGCGTTTGGTGTCCTTCGTTGCAGAGGGGTTGTACTACCTCGAAATCGAGCCGGGGATCGTCCTCAGATCTCCAGCACCAGGCTTGGCATTCCGACCCCTGGCGAGTATGATGAAAGGTTCTGACCGCTGTATTTTGTTGCTCGAGCGTCATCGGTAAACATGAGGTTGGAACCGAGGAGGAATCAGGAATGGCCCACCCACGGTGTCTGACACTTTCGGGCTTTGTTCAAGAGCACCTTCAGAAATTGCAGAATCTCACGGCCGAAAGGGTATTTTCGAGGAACGAAGTCATCTATTTTATGGGCGATCCCGCCGATGAAATCTATCTGATTAACAGTGGAAGAGTCAAGATTACACGCGTTTCGCTTTCCGGGAAGGAAAAAATCATTGATATCTATGAGACGGGGGACTTTTTTGGAGAGCTCTGCCTTTGCGAAAACAGCAGAAGGACCGATCAGGCGGTTGCGCTCGGTGGCGTCAAGGTGCTCTCATTCAAGATCAGCAGACTCCTGGACATGATTTCGAAGGATCCCGGAGCGGCCTTGGAATTGCTGATGTTCTTCTGTCAGAGACTTTCCGAAGCCCAGGCCCAGATCGAAACGCTGGCATTCGATAATATCCCCCGCCGACTGGCGAAAGAACTGCTGAAGATGAGCCGTGGAGGGGGTGAGAAAGTCGCCAATGGAATTTGCGTGAAACAATATCTCACGCACGAGGAACTCTCCCAATTGGTCGGGACGTCGAGAGAAATTATCACGATGGTGATGAATCAGTTTCGTCGCCAAGGTCTCGTGGTCTACACGCGAAAAAGTCTCGTCGTCAATCCCGCAAAAACCGAACGCTACCTGGGACAACAATCCTTTTAATATTTATACTAGCCCGCCCTCTGGAATTGGATTTCCTCGAACGGCGGGATTCGCCCTTTGAGCCCGGTTTTCTAACCTTTTTCGCCAACAGATCTCCCCAAAATCCAATAATCGAGCAGTCACTATTGCCATGATGGGGTATCGAAATACCGGCTATATTCCGGTATCCTTGTTGAAAAGTGAACTTAGCCTGCCTTCTTGACCAGGGATCGCCGCGCCGGAACGTTCGAATCCTGAGAATGAAATAAAGGTCCTTCGCTTTCATAGGTTTACAAAATTGAACAAAAAAAGTGCAAACTGCTCTAAACTCTAGTAATTTCCAAGTTTGCGGGGACGGGAATCTACTTTTCCACAAAGATTTCCACACAATTGTGGAAATCAAAATTGAACATCGTGTTCAAAATACGACTTTTAGGGAGACGGCGCAACTTGTCCGCATAAGTTTCCCCCCGCTGGGTGTCTCGAATCCCCCTTGAAACACGACAGTCTCTGTCGGGAAGGCTATTTAATCGAACAATTCAGCGGAGAAAATCCTCAACCGCGTCGAGAATCTTGAACGCGTCAGCCCCAGTGACTCCGGCTTGAGGGATGAAGCGATCGTTGGAATCGAGTTGCATCAGATGCAACGTAACCACTCGTGCAATAGCGTCACGATTCGGATTTGTGCGAGGAACGTCTGTGATTTTTGTCTGCGAAATGTCCACGCTGGGACGACGATTGATGAGCGCCAAGAGGTGGTCGATCGCTACGGCGATTTCATAACGACGGATGATGAGGGTGGGCCGAAACCGATGATTGGGGGACGCTGAGATGAGATCGAGTCCCGCCACAAGAGGCAGATATTTTCTCCCCCAGTGTGATCCCAAGTCAGTCAGGATAACGGGAGCGCCGGTGAGAAACTCCTTGAGGAAGGGGAAGCGGATGGCCATCATGGCGCCAAAATCCCCTCGATTAATCTGGGGGCGCTGGCGGATTTCACGAAGGGCTTCCTCCTCGGGATTCATCTGGTCAAGGATTCTGTCCAGCATGGACTTGATCTCTTCATTTTGTGAATCCTGACCCGCGAGTTCTTTGAGAAGGCTTTCTGCTTTCTCACGCTGATTGGTGTGCACATAAACGTCGGCCAGCTTCTTCCGTGCCTCAAGATCCGTGCCATCCAGCCCGATTGCCCTGCGATAACTCTTTTCGGCCTCCGCCCACTTCCCTTCATAGACATAGATGTCTCCCAGTTCGCGGGGCAGGGTCTCCAGTTCGGGTGCAACGGTCATTGCCTGTAAATATGCGAATTCCGCCTCCTGCCATTTGGCCTTTGCCCGCGCGGAATGAGCTTCCGCAATCCACTGGTCGGTGACCAGCAAGCGCAATTCCTCGAGGTCAGAGCGAGCTTGAGCGTCGTCCGGCCGCAGTTCCACGATCGTCGCCGTGTACCGGTAAGCCTTCTCGTGGTCCTTTTGAGATTGGTAATAGCGTGCCAGTGTTTGCACTGCGGGAAGATACTTGGGGTCCGCGCGGAGTGCGGCGTTGAGTTTGGCAATGGCCAATGCAGGTTCTTGCTCCATGAAATCGATGTAGCTCAGTGCAGTCAAGAGGGAGGAGGAATCTGAATGCTTTTTGAGGAGGGAGATCCAGTCCTTTTGCGCTTTCTTGGTCTTGCCTTCAGTAAAACTCTTCCAGGCCTCTTCAAATCGTTTCGCTTCTTTAGCGGAGCGATGCTCCACGGCGGAAGGTTGCGGATAGATCCACGGAGACTTGATCGCGGGGGTCTCCGGGGAGGATTGGGGCATACTCGCGGATCGGCAGGGGGCGCCCATGCCCGCCAATAGCAAGACCGCTGCCCAGAGCAGCCTCTTTGCCAGGATGCGAACCATCCCCCTATTATTGCACAAATGAGGTTAACTGACGTGCGACAGATTGTGGCAGTTGCGCGTGCACCCGGATGAGGTCTGTTGTGATTTCTTTTTCGAGGAGGTGTCCCTTCCGCTGAATCAGACTCAAAACCCGCGCTTCGGCATGGGGAAAGACCAGGTGGCAATCCACGAGCGGATCACGCAGGAGCATGGCATCTATGCGACGCACCAGCTCCTCGAGTCCTTCCCCCGTGAGGGCAGAAACGAAGACCCCCTGGGCAGGATCCGGACGACCGGTCGGAGGTTCCAGGAGATCCGTCTTGTTGTACACCTTGAGAATCGGAGTATGTTTCACCTGAAGGTCTTCGAGCACGCTGTTGACCGCAACTTCGTGATCCATGAACTGGGGGTCGGCCCGATCAATCACATGCAGGATCAAATCGGCCTCGACGACTTCTTCGAGCGTTGCCCGGAAGGCGGTCACCAACGTATGGGGAAGTTTTCGGATGAAACCGACGGTATCGGAAAGCAGGGCCATCCGCTTGGAAGGGAGCACCATCTTGCGAAGGGTGGGGTCGAGAGTGGAGAAGAGTTGTCTTGACACCCCAACATCAGAGTCGGTCAGGGCATTGAAGAGGGTCGACTTTCCGGCATTGGTGTATCCCACCAGGGAAAGGGTTGCGATCAAGGTGTCGCGACGGTGGCGTCGATGCAATTCGCGCTGGAAACGCACGCGTTCCATTTCCGCACGGATCCGGGCGATACGTCGAATGATGCGTCGACGGTCCATCTCCAACCGGGTCTCGCCGGGGCCCCGAGTCCCGATGCCCCCGCCCAGCCGCGAAAGTTCGACGCCATGGCCGGTCAGGCGGGGTCGCAGGTAGTCGAGTTGCGCCAATTCAACCTGCAACTTCCCTTCGCGCGTCCTCGCGCGCTGTGCAAAGATGGCAAGAATCAACTGGGTGCGGTCGATGACCCGGCATTCCGTCAGGTTCTCCAGATTCCGTTGCTGTGTCGGGGTCAACTCGTCATCGAAGATGAGGAGCGTGACCCGGCCCGATTGGATTTGTTCCCGGAGTTGAAGACCCTTTCCCCGCCCAATGAAAAAGGCCGGGTCGAGGTTGGGCCGCGATTGACTGATGCGGCCCACCACCTCGGCTCCGGCCGTAAATGCCAGTTCTTGAAGTTCGTCGAGGGAATCGTCGCCTTCGCGCCGGGCGCCCGTTGAACGTCCGCGCGAGGCTCGCTGCGAACAAACGGAAACCAGTAAAGCCCTGTCGTTCACTGATCTTAAAGAAGTAACTCTGGATCCCACCTAACTCACATTGGCAGTCGTCGGCGCCGCAACGGGAGGAGGCGCTTGACTGGATATTGACCGAGCCACGACGACCGTTGAAATAGCGTGCTTGAAAATCAATTGGTCCTGATTACTGGCCTCGAGAATGACCGAATACTTATCAAAACTTTTGATGCGGCCCGTCAGTTTCACCCCGCTTAATAAATAGATTGTTACGGTCTGTTTTTCCTTCCGGGCGTTGTTCAAGAAAGCGTCCTGGATGTTCTGCGCCACCTTGTTGTCCACAGTACCCTCCTCAGCAGGGCCCTTACGAGCCTGCAATGAACTTCAAAAAATTCAAAACCTGCTCTTGAACGGTCCGATCATCTCCGAATCCAACAAACCAAGTCACCCCCCCCTCCTTGTTGAACCAAGTCATCTGGCGTTTTGCATAATGACGCGTTGCCTTCTGTGCCTCAACCACCGCCGCGGGAGGATCCAGTTGTCCGAGAAATAACCTTCCTGCCTGCTTGTATCCTAGAGATTGAAACGGTTTGGCCGAGAGAGCAACGCCCTGACTCAGAATTGTCTTAGCCTCCGCCAGCAAACCCTGGTTGAACATCCCAGTGACTCGATCGTTAATGCGAGTATATAACTCTTTTCGCGGGGGATTCAAGCCGATTTTGATAATGGAGAATCCTTTCAGGGCCTGTCGGGGTTGAAGAAAGTATTCGGATTGCGCTTTCCTTGTGGTCAGGAAGATCTCGAGGGCGCGAATTAGGCGATGGCTGTCCTGGGGAGCAATTCGCGAGGCAGAGAAGGGATCCCAACGCTTCAAAAGCCGGTGGAGATGGGGGACTCCTTTTTGTTGCGCCCGAGCCCTCAATTGTTCACGAAGATGTTCATTTCGCTGGGGACCCTCGAACAACCCGTCGAGCAAGGCCCGCAGGTAAAGTCCCGTGCCTCCCACCAGGATGGGAAGGTGCCGTCGTCTTCGTACCTCCTCGAGGACGGTTCGCGCATGGCGTGCAAATTCTCCCGCGGTAAAGGGCTCGTGGGGTTCCAGCAGATCAATCAAATGATGAGGGACCCGCTCCCGGTCCTGGGGCGAAGGTTTTGCGCTTCCGATGTCAAAGTATTTGAACACCTGGATGGAATCATAATTGATGATCTCTCCCCCGAGCTTCGTAGCCAGGGTCATCGCGAGAGCGGATTTTCCGCTGGCAGTTGGTCCAACCAGCGCGACCAGCGGGTATGGAGGCGGTTCAGAAGGGTTTGTCATGGAGCGGGAACATTGCTCTTTTCGGGGGTCCAGCCATCCACAAGCCACGCTGAGTTGAATCGTTTGACAGCGACTCGAACCTTGCTGGAGATCAGTCGGGGATCGCCGGTCACCATCTCATACATATCCACGTCAAATTCGGCCTTGTCCCGGTCGATGGAGGAGATCCGTCGTATGGCATAGGCCACATGATGTGGATTCGAAAGCCCGATGAAGATCTGTCGCAGTTCGTCCGGAGAACGGAATTGTTGACCGAGATCAATGCTTGTGTTCCGCATCGCCGTGTCGCCGTCGCGGTCGGCCCAGGCCCGCATTACGATCTTCAGTACCCGGAGGGGGTCCCGATATTCCTTGGGCGCTTCGTATCCGTCCACGATGGCCTTTGCCGTTTCGCGCTCCGCACCGAACTTGATTTTGTCGGCCAACCAACCGCGCGGGGTCTGGATAAAGGTGTCCCGTTCATCAATTTCGCCGATTAGATGATCGTTGAGATTCTTCCAGATTCCAACCACATCCACTTCAAAACTCTTGTCTCCCTCCTTGGCCTCGATCTTGTTCGGATCATAGCGAAAGCTAAGCAAAACACCGGATTCGTGCCGAATCTTGACTCTCTTGTTTCCGCGATAGTAGTCCTTCAAACGATCGGTCATGTAAGTGTATTCAATGACGTTGTTCGCCTGGGTCCGGGTCCAGAGAAAGTTGTTGAGGGCTTTGATTCGAGGGTCTTCCGCTGCCAAGACGGCGGCCGAGGTGGAGACGATCAGCCACAGGCATCCGAGGGCGTTTTTCCAGTGAGTCCGGAATCGTTCAGTCATCCATGTGCGCATTAGGTCGAATCCCCTGCGTTCAATAAGAACTGGTTGTGTGGTTCCAAAGGTTCAGGGACCAGATTTTGTACAACAGGTATAGCATCATGACAATGGCGAGAAGAAGGAGCCCCCGAAATTGTACACGCTCAATTTTCACGAGTGTTTTCCCTGACCACATCGACGTTGTAATAATAGGTCTTCAATATGGATTCGAAGTTCTGCCCTTCTCGCGCCAGCCCGTAGGCCCCGGTTTGACACATCCCGACACCATGTCCCCATCCGCGGCCAATGAATACGAAGGCCTCAATCTTGCCTCGACGGTCGCGCTCCCGGTCCAGGATGAACAGACTATCTTTCAGTCCCAGGGCGGATTTTACCTCCAACCCCTTGAGGGTAAAATTCTGCTTTCGGCCCTTGACCTTCAATTCAATCACTCGGCTTGAAATCCCGTATTCCACCGGCTCCAGGTCGACAAGTTCATCGAGGGGCAACGTCTTGCGCAGGATTTTTTCGAGATCCGCGCGTGTGACATGAACCGTCCATTTCAGATGGTAGCCTGACACCTCCACCAGCCGCGGATCAATCTCACTGGCGTTTTCGGGAGGGCAGGAGGCGCTTCGCAAGTAGGGCGCATCCATGGTTCGAAAAATGTTCTTCGCATCTTCCGTGTGCCCCCCGCACGTGGAGGTGTAGAGTGAGTCGATCAACTCGCCGTGGTATTCTATCACGATCCCCCGGGTGGCCTCGACGGCCTCGGTGCTGAGAGGCCTTTCCGAGTCGGCCCCGCGATACACCTGGCAGGCGATCGTGGCACAGAGCTGATACCCTTCGCGCCGGAACCTCCCCTCATTCTTCAGGGCATAGGTTCTTGCCGCGACGGCCTGAGCTTTGAGGGCTTCGATGGCATCGAACTTCGAAGGAGGCATTTCATTAGGAACCACACCTTTCAGATAATCATCCAGGTCAAGGATGTTCACGACATTGAATTTTCCGCGCGCATTTTCGACGAGTTCGATCGTTCCGCGATAGGCGAGGTGGTCAAACGTGAGAAGGTCTTGGGGGTCCTGGGGCGATATCCTCAAAAGGCCCACGGGTGCAAGCCGGGGATCAGGAAGCGCCACACTCGCCAGCCCACGGTCTCCTTCGGTATGAATTTCCAGGGTTGAGGTAGCGATCGCCGGTGGAGCAGGTCGAATTTCTGAACGGCGGGCGTCCGCCGGAACACGGATGCCCTCTTCGCTGGCGATCCAGCCTTCGGCGTATCCGGCCTCCTGCAATTGCTCTCCGAGTTCTTCTGCTTCTACCCGCGAAGCACACTCTCCCACCCGGACCCGATAAGTTCCTGTGGAGTCGTTGTAGGTGATGGTGACGGGAACCTCGAATCGGGATTCGAGTTCCCGCTTCAAGGAGTCGGCCCGGCTGGCCTCGCGAAAGGAGGCAACCTGAATTCGATAGATGGGACCTTTCCGCGTGAGGTTAGCGGAGGCAGCTTGGACCGACGGGTTGCTTTCAACTTGCGAGGACAATAACGAGAGGGCGACCCGACGTTCTGCCACATTCGAAGGCTGGTTCGCTTCCAGGAGATTTTCGATTAAGAGTCTCCCTTTGGATGTAATTTGAACGGTGCGGAGATCGTTGGCCAAGCCGATTCGGATCCATCGCGGGATGCCGCGGGAGACCGGCTTGGCTGCGGGTGCAGTTTCTGCTTTGGGTTCAACTTCCGCTGGAGCCGGGCGCGGCGCCTTCGGTTCCTTTGGAGCGGGAGGAGGCTGTGAAGGACCCCCCGCGGAGGCGGTCGGGGGATGCGGGACAGGGGGTGGTACGGGACGCGATTTACATGCATCGGCGAGGAAAGCGATGGGAAGGAGCACGAAGATGAGGACGCGACGGAATTGATCCATTCATCTACCCTGTCCATCCAGACCCATAGTCGTCTTCTCCATGGCCGCAGCTCGCTTGAAGCGTCCCATTGAGCATTCTTCTTGCCCTACGTTCGCGGAGACAGATTATACAGGTAGGTGTACTGAAGTGTAATGTGATCACCCGGAAAATAATTGGGCAGGGCCGGCAAAGGGGTCGACATATTTAGCGAACCCACTGCGGCATTATCATAAGGACCGGTTCCGGACCGGGCCACCACGTTCATGTTGAGGATCCGGCCGTTCTTCTGAATATCGAAGACAATGGTCACACGCCCTTTGCGCCCCGTGTAAATCAACTCCGGAATCAGGGAGTACCAGTTTGCCCGGACAATGAAATAGATGCGGCGCAAATAAGGGTCGAGATCGACCCCGTAGGTATCGGAGAGAATGATGGGCTCATCGATGCTCAAATCAGGTCGCTGGCCGCTTTGCGGTCCCTTCAGCCCCGATCCCGATCCCATCCCCCCCGCCCCGCGGTTTTTGGCCGATTCGCGCATGGCATCTTCCAGGCTCTTCCCTGCAGACTCACCTGGAATTTTCAAATCACTCCTGCCTTTCCTGTCCAAGGAGCTCAGGTCCTCCAGGGTTGGCCCCTGGGGGACATTCAATTTCGCCTGGTCCTGAGGCTCGGTCTGAACCCCTCCTTTTTGTTGCTGCCCGGGAGGAGGCTCCACAGGCTTTTGCAGTTGTGCTGTGTCCGGCTTGGGCAACGGTTCCTGCTTGACGATTGGAGGAGCCTCAAATCCGCCACCGGGTTTGGGGGTGGTGGGAGGAGGCGCGGAGAGGTGGCCTCGCACGGGGGGCGGAGGCAGCGCCGGCTTTGGTTCTTCAAATGGTGGAGGGGCAACAAGTTCCGTCAGTTCCTGCTGTTTTTCCTGAACCGGCGGCTCGGACTTCAAAAAGGACAGAAATTTCGGATTCACGACGACGACGATGACGAATACGAGGTGGAGGATGATGGAAAATAGAACAGACTCCCGCCGCCGCGCCGAGTCGCGTTCCTTTTCGAGCAGGATAATCAGGTGGAGCTCTTCCGTTTTTGGCATGCTCAGTCTATAAAAAACCCATATTCAGCTGGCATTTTATCATTAATTGGATTTCTCAGGTTGGGCAGGAGGAGATTCCTTCCAAGTTCGCATCGCTCCGATGTTTTGAAAGGGCCATGCCGAACCGCCTGGTTCAATGGAGTGCCCGAGGGGACGACCGCGGACCCTAGACGCCGCCGTGTTTGAATTCGACGGCAAAGTATGCTGCCCTGAATAGCGCTTCCGCAGGATGGTCATTTTTGCCTGTCGAACCCGAGATTTCACACTCGTCAGGTCAGACCATCCCAGACAGGGCGGTTTGTCTGTGCCTCCTGCATTTTAAATGTCCAATTTCAGGGTTTTCCACGCTTTCCGGGACTTCAACCCGGTCGCACCTTTCTTTGGATGCAAAGTAGGACGTAGAAGTTTCGCGGGAGGTTACGGCGGGATCTCAATGGAAGGACCGAAAGAGCGCTCAATCCGGTCTAATTTGTTCCTAACGCGATGCTGGAGTGCTCCTTGATTTTCCTGGCAATGTCTGACGCCACTTTCAACGCCCGTCGTCCCTCCTCACCGGTCACGACTGGTACGGACCGGTTCCGCACGGCCTGCACAAAGGACTCCAATTCCAGCTTCAGAGGTTCCTCCAGAGGGGCCGCCACCCTGCGCCCGTCAATCTTCGCCTCCCCATTTTCGCTGCGGCCGAGGTTCAGAACCAACATTTCCTGGCGGGTGTAATCGATGGATACATAATCGTTAGGCTGAAAAAACCTTAGTTTACGGACCTTCTCGGTGGAGACGCGGGAAGCCGTGAGGTTGGCGACGCAGCCGTTTGTGAATTCGAGACGCACATTGGCGATATCGACCCGGGGCGTGAGGATCGGAAGTCCAACGGCTCGAATGTCTGCCACCTCTGCTTCAACAAACGAAAGCACGATGTCAAGGTCGTGGATCATCAGGTCGAGCACCACATCGACATCCAGGCTTCGCGGAGTAAACAGGCTCAGCCGGTGCACTTCGAAGAACTTGGGCCCCTTGAGAATCTTTCTTGCTGCGGTGACTGCCGGGTTGAATCGTTCGACGTGCCCCACCTGCAAAACGCGCCGATGAGTCCGTGCGGCCTCGATCAACCCGTCGGCGTGTTCGACGGAGTCCGCGATCGGCTTTTCCACCAGAACGTCGATCCCTTGTTCAAGAAGCCGAGTTCCGATTGAGGCGTGATCGACCGTAGGAACAGCCAGGCTGACGGCATCCACCCGATCAAACAACTTTTCAAAATCGTCAAAGGCATGCGTATGATTCGCCGACGCAATTTCCTCGGCTCGCGCCAGGTTGGTGTCCGCCACCCCGACCAATTCCACGCCGGCCATCTGTGAATAGATCCTCACGTGGTGCCGGCCAAGACTCCCGACGCCGATCACCCCCACACGAAGTTTCTGTGATTCTGAACTCATGCGTTTTGTCTCCGGGAAAGCCATGAAAGCGGGAAATGATTAATAGGTGCCGGGTATCAGGTGCCGGGTTTCAGGTAGCGGAGGCCGGGAGCCAGAAGACGGAAGTCAGATGCCTGAAGCCAGAAGTCAGAAGTCGCACAAAAAGTGAACATTATCTTGACTGCGAATTTGGAAGTCTTAACTTTGAACTTGGAACTTTGAACTGGCTTTTTAGACTTTGAACCTTGAACCTTGAACCTTGAACTTGGAACTTGGAACTTGGAACTGGCCTTTTAGACTTTGAACCTTGAACTTGCTTCAAGGCGGGAATGCCTCGATGGTGATTTCCTTTTCGTTTGCCAGGGCCAGCAGCTCGTCGCGGTTGAGCAACAGCGTTTTTCCAGCGTCGAGTGCCAGGGCCGAGGCGTTGGATTCCGCCATGAGCTCGATCGTGGCCTTTCCCACGACCGGCACATCAAACCGCATGTCCTGGTTCGGCTTGCTGACTTTGACCACCGTCATCCGTCCCCCCCGACTCAGCTCCCCCGCACGTCGGATGACGGCGTCCGTTCCTTCCATGGCCTCAATCGCGATGCATGCGCAGTTCCTGACCACCACACACTGCCCGAGATCCATCCCGGCAATCGCCTTGGCGATCCCGCGCCCGTACTCGATGTCGGCCTTCTCTTCGGAATTGGGTTTGCGCCGGGTGAGAACACCCGGTTGAGGAATCAAATCCTTCAGAAAAAATGTGGAATCGATGAGATCGATTCCTTCATCGGAGAGAACCCTTGCCACCCCTCCGATCAAAGCGTCGGTGTTCTTATGTTTCAGACTGGTGAGAAGCTTCAATAATCGCCAGTCGGGCTTGATGGAGCTGAAAATGATCTTATGTTTCACCTGTCCCGCCATGATGGCCTTCGTGACACCTTCCTTCTTGAACCACTGGATCAAGCCGGAGAGATCGGCGATGGAAAGCCAGTGGATGCTCCTGGCCTCGCTCTGTAATTCGGGGAAGGCCTCTTCTTTGATCGCGGCCACGACCAGTTCATGGCCCTGGCGCCGCGCGGCACGGAGAACGAGAAAGGGAAACTGTCCATTGCCTGCAATCAATCCAAATCTTTCCATGGCACACTCGATCGGTAGGGTTGGCCGGTGGATCGTCGCTGCTTATTTTATTACCCCACGTTCGGAGGATTCGACAAAGTCGATCAAAATTTTCACCTCCTCCGACAGGTTCTTCTCAATCTTTATTTTCTTGAGAGCTTGGGACGTATTCAGTTTTTCAGCCAGAAGCACGTGGAACGCTCGATGTAGCTGGCCGATTGCTTCCGTGGTCAATCCTCTTCGCTTGAGTCCCAACGAGTTTACCCCATAGGCATGGGTTCCCCGTTCGCTCACGGTCTTGGAGTAGGGAAGGACATCCCTTGTGATGACGGAGTATCCCCCAACGAACCCGTGAGGTCCAATCCGGCAGAACTGGTGGACGCCGCTGAACGCGCCCACCGTGGCATAGTCCCCAATGGTAACGTGCCCTGCCAGGGTTGCGGCATTGCCCAGGATGATGTGGCTTCCAAGGTGGCAATCGTGGGCCACATGCACATAGGCCATAAAATAGTTGTGGTCTTCAATTGAAGTAATACCGCCGCCCTGTTCGGTTCCGCGATGCACGGTGACAAATTCCCGGAACGTATTATGGTCTCCAATCTTCAAGGAGGTGGGCCCTCCACTGTATTTCAGGTCCTGGGGAGGATGACCGATGGAGGCAAAGGGGAAAAACCTGCAATGAGACCCAATCCTGGTGGGACCTTCCATCGAGACGTGAGCGCCGATCTCGGTGAAATCGCCGATGGAAACATCTTCACCAAGGATTGAAAAAGGGCCGACAGCAACTCCCTTTCCCAGCTTGGCCTTGCGATGGATGACGGCGGTCGGATGGATTAAACGTGTCTTCAAGTGAGGGGATTCAACTCCTTATGATGGAGATTCGCCTGCCTCCCTGTCGGTGAGCGCCGGTATTTTCTCCGGGCTAATCCTGCGCCTTCTCTCGATCGACGACGGCGTAGGTAACCTGCGCCTCGGCGGCCAGCTTGCCATCCACGGAGGCCTCGCCCCGCATCTTTCCGAATTTGGAGCGCATGGATTCCACCGTCACCTCGATGCGCAACTGGTCGCCCGGCAGGACGGGACGGCGAAATTTTGCCGACTCGATGGCAACGAAGTAAACCAGCTTCTGGGTTCGGTCGGGCAGGTCCTTCAGCACCAGAACCGCACCTACCTGGGCGATGGCCTCCAGAATCAGGACCCCCGGCATGACGGGGGCCTGCGGAAAATGGCCCGCAAAGAACGGTTCATTGATGGTCACGTTCTTCAGGCCGACCACGCGCTCCCCCGGGACGAGCTCTTCGATCCGGTCAACCAGCAGGAACGGATATCGATGAGGAATGATGTTCATGATTTGGTTGATGTCCAGGCTCATGGAACTCCTTTGCGGCATCGCAACGTTGATCGGTCGCCCAAAGTCTACCGTTCTTGATTCACCAAATCAACCCGGGATCGGGAGAAGTCGCGCCGTCAGGCCGAAGAGTCAATCCGTCCACCGCTCCGGCGGCGCCGACCCTGCTTCGAGAGGGGCCGAAGCATGCCCCCGGCCTGCGCAGACTTTGCTTTAAAGAGAATCGATCCTGGGAGAGTGAATCCTCGCCCAGGATCACGCTTTGCCTCGGGAGAAAGAAAGGAAGGAACACACGACGACCCTCGAGGGGTGCATCCTTGAGCCTCTCTAGTTCTTAGGCGGAGGTGGAGTCGGTGTGGGCTTGGCCGCGGGGGTCGCCGGCTTGGCACTCGCCGCATCGTAACGACGAATGATCTCGGTCGTAATGTTCGATGTGGGTGCGTACCAGAGTACTCCGCTTTGAGGAGAAGAGACATCGAGTACGGCCGTGTAGCCCTGCTCACTCGCGTACACTTCGATGACCTTCAGCATCTTGCGCCCGATTCGGCTGACAATTTCCTGGGATAGGCCCTGAAATTCGTCCTGTGCGTCCTGTTGCTGGCGCTGCAGGTCCTTGCCCTTCTGGTCAATCTGCCGCGCCAATTGCGCTTTGGCGTCGTCGTTCAGGGTGGTGGCCTGATCCTGGAGCTGTTTCTGCATGGACTCAATGTCCTTCTGCATCTTCTCAAGCTCGGCCCTCTTGGCGGTGGCCTTTGCGTTGAGGACAGAGGACTCTTTCTTCCCCTCTTCACTGTTCGCGATGGCTTGTTGGATATCAATGATGGCGATCTTTGTGGGAGCTTGCGCCCGTGCCAGGTGGGGACTCAGGCCACAAGCGACAACCATCAGGGTAATCCGGATTAGGTTTTTTCTTGTCAATTCAGTATCTCCTCCCGAAGGATAATAATTGGAGCGAGGCCCTTTTGTCAAAGACCCTCCGCCTGTCCTTCGATGCGACCAGTCGCGGGGTGTCAGAAGGTCCGACCAATTGAGAATCGGATGGTGCGTGATGGTTCCTTGATTGAAATGGGTGACAAGAACGGCGAAGCCAGGACTTGGGTCTTAAAGTAATTGGGATCATTGAAGAGTACGGAGATGTCACTCACCCGACTGCGCGTAAATGGATCCGTTGGAATGAATCCGGGCGGCGTGAAGGTGGTGCTCAAGCGCGAAGGGTTGAACGCATAATAGAGGCGGAACGGCGCGTTCACCACCGGAAGCACCACTTGCAGCTCCAGGCCCACCGAGGAGCGCAGCGTCAGGTTGGTTCCTTTGAGCAGGGGCACACTGGTGTCTCCCAACACGTCGGGGGTCGAGAGGGTCAATTGTGAATGTTTGAGGACGAAGGACGAGCCGGCATCTGCGAAGGCTGCCAGCGTGACCGGGCCAAAGAGAGGGATTCGATATTCGGCATTGACCACGAGCTGCGTGTCGCCGCCGGGTTGGATCAGCCGCCTCGTCTGGAAGGACTGAAAATTGAATTGTTGCCGGCCGTCCGGGGTGAATATGGGATTTCCCGCCGCATCCAGCAACGGCTCTGCGAACGATACCTGTTGCGGGAAAAGGGCAATGGGAGAAACCGCCCGGATGTCGAATCCACGGATGGAATCCTCTCCCCCGGTATAAAACCTCTCATACGGAGCAGCCACGAGCGGGGTCGTAATCGACTGTCCCGGATGGGAAGGATCGGGGATGGTCGTTGAACCAAACCCCGACACAAAGGATCCCAGGAAGTGGATTCCCACGACATGCCGGCCTTTGTTCACGGGGTGAAAGTATTTGAAATCGATGACCGGCCGATACGAACTGACGTTGCCTCCCAGGATAGAGCCCTCAAAATCCATCGCCACAAAAAGGCTCTTGCCCGAATGCGGTGTGAAAGGGTGGTCCACGGTGGAGAAGGAGTAGGAGGGAGTGACCTTGTGGGAGCGAATGTTGGACAATGCGCTGGGCCCCCCCAGGCTGTTGAACGTCAGCAAGTTGAAAAATTGCTGGGCTGCCGCGTTCAAGTTTGTCAGCGACGAGTTCTCCAACGCGAAGGTCAGCCCCACTCGGGTGAACGGCCGGAGAGGGTAACTCCCAAACAGGGTAAATCCCGAGGAATCCTGAGTATATTGCTGCAGGTTATTGGGATCCCCCAGCAAATCCGTGGAGGAGAGTCCCAGGGCCAGCGCCGTCTCGCGGGCCTGGTCAAAGCGGAAGCTGCGGGTGAAGATCGTGAATCCTGTTGTCAACGGCCGATCCCGGAAGTAAGGTTCCGTGAATCCGAACAAAAAATTCTTCTGCCGCGTTCCTCCTTCCAACTGGACCGTGAGCGTTTCACCCAGTCCGAGGAAGTTGTTGGTCTGATAAGTCAGCCCGATAAACGTGCCGGCAACGCCGCTCGCCCCGCCATTGAAGCTGATCGATTGCTTTCCCCGTTCCTTCAATTTCAGGGTCAGATCCACCTGCCCGTCGCGCTCGTTCAGCTTGACATCCGCATCCTTCTCCGCCTTCACCGGCTCAAAGAATCCCAGCTGGTTGATCCGGAGCAGACTCAGATCCCAGAGGCGGGTGTTGTAAACGTCCCCCTCGTCCAGCAGCATCTCGCGCCGGATCACCTTGTCCCGCGTAGTTGTGTTTCCGGAAAACTCGATCCGGTGGACAAAAAACTGCTTCCCTTCCTCAAACCGGATGGCGAAATCGACGGTCTTCTTATCGTCGTCGAAAGTCTGATCGGGGACCGGCGTCTCGTTGATGTAACCCCGCTCCCCGTACGCCTTGCGAATATTTTCAAAGGACTTGCGGATCTTTCCCACACTGAAGATGTCGCCCGTGTTCAGTCCAATGACGGTCCGGAGCTGTTCCTCGCTGAACAGCTTGTTGCCCGTGATGGTGAGCTGGCCCATGTGATATTGGGCCCCCTCTTCGACGGGAATCAGGACGTTGACCCGTTTTCCGCCCTTCGATGAGCTGATGAACGGAATTCGGAGCAATGGGGCGCCGGTGTCTTCCAGCTCGGTCTTGGGCTCCTGGGCAATCATCTTGGCGTAGCCCTTGTCCTGGTAAAGGCTGCGGACCCGCTCCAGGTCCTCCGCCATCTTATTTTTATCGTAGGTGGCGTGAAACAGATAGAAGAACGGGGGAATCCCCTTGGGGCGTTCGTTTTTCATGGCACGCACCAGGGTGCCGTCTGAGAAAACCGTGTTTCCGTCGAACTCAATCTTTCCCACTTTGACCTTGGGGCCCTCTTCGATGATAAAAGTGAGTTCCACCGAAGACGGGGGGACCTCCTTGACTTCGTGGGTCACCTTCGCAAACTGGCGTCCGCGCTCCGCGAGGTAGTCCTTGAGGACCTGTTCCGCGCGCTTGATTTTCGTTGGATCATACTGGGACTCCTGGGAGAGTCCGACCTTGCGTTCCTTGAATCGATCGAGGATTTCAGACCGGGTGATCGATTTGTTGCCCTCATATTCGATCTTTCGAACCAACGGCCTTTCCTTGACCGTAAAGGTCGCAATGATTCCCTTGGTCCCGCCTTCAGTGGTCAGCTTGATGTCGTCCAGCAGGTTGGTATTCCACAACGCCATATAATCGCGGCGGAGGGCATCCGCATCAAAGGGGTCCCCCTTGCGCGTCAGGATTCGCGCGCGCAGTGTTTCTTTGGGGACGCGGCGGTTCCCTGTGATGATGATATCCTCGATGACCGGGTTGACCGCAGGCCGGCCGGTTTCCGGCGCGGTGGGCCCAGCGGCGGGCGCGGGTGCGGGCTTTGGGGGCTGCTCGGGCTTGGCGGTCGGGATGGGTTCAAAGGGAGCGGGCGCACCCTCCTTCTTTTTTTCCTCCGGCTTTTTCTCGGGTTGCTGAGAGTCGGGCTTCTCCTGGGAGGGGTTCTTTTTCTGGTCGCCGGCCGCGGGTTTAGGTGGCTCCTGGCTTGAGGGCGGGGCCGATTGAGCGACCACGGGAACGGAAGCAAACCACGTCAGCGCGGACAGCATCGCTACCACAAGGCTCAGGGCGAACTTCGTCCTTTGCCCTCGAAATGAAATGAACAAAGATTCCTCCCACCTATAAGTTTATCCCGAGTGAAGGATGCCGGGATGCAGGACCAACCTATTAGATGATGAAAACTGGAGTCCGAAGGTTGTTTCGCGAATTATTTGTATAGCAACACCGCCTCAACCTCGGTTGCGTTCGGGATCCGATAATAGAGCCCGTCATTCTCCAGAAAGATATCCAGCTTTGAATCGGGGTGAAGCCGGTTGTGGATGAGGGCCTCCGACAGGGGATCCTCGATATACTTCTGGAGGGCCCGGCGAAGCGGTCGCGCGCCATAGGAGCGGTCCAGGCAGGTCTTCTCGACAATCCACCGTTTGGCATCATCCGCCAGGACCACCTCGATCTTGCGCTGGGCCAGGGTGAGGTTCATCTGGTTGACCAGCAATTCAACGATTTTCAGCAGATCGTCATCTCCCAAGGCATTGAATACAAGGATTTCATCGAGCCGGTTGAGGAATTCGGGATTGAAAATCCGCTTGACCTCTCCCATCACCATTTCTTCCATTTTTCCCTGGCTCAGATCATCGGAAGGGGCCTGGAATCCCATGGTGGCCCGCTTCTGCAGGTAGCGGGCTCCGATGTTGGAGGTCATCACGATAATGGTGTTCTTGAAATCGACGGTGTTGCCCAGGCCATCGGTCAACTGGCCGTCTTCAAAAACCTGCAACAGAATATTGAAAAGATCGTAGTGCGCCTTTTCGATTTCGTCGAGCAGAATGACCGAATAAGGGTTGCGCTTCACCTTCTCAGTCAATTGCCCGCCTTCTTCGTATCCCACATAGCCCGGCGGCGAGCCGATCAGCTTCGAGATCGAATGTTTCTCCATGAACTCGGACATGTCGAACCGGATCAGGGCCTTCTCGCTGCCGAACAGAAAATGGGCCAGGGTGCGGGCCATCTCGGTCTTGCCGACGCCGGTGGGGCCGAGGAACAGGAACGAGCCCACGGGCCGCATCGGGTTCTTCAATCCGGCGCGCGAGCGCCGGATGGCGCGCGCCAGGGCCGAAATGGCGCTGTCCTGGCTGATCACGCGGTTGTGGAGTTCTTCCTCGATGCGCAGCAGTTTGGCACTCTCTTCCTCCTTGATCGAAGTCACGGGGATGCCGGTCCACCGTCCCACCACTTCTTCAATCTCCGCCCGGGTGACTACCCCCATCGGGCTGTCATCGAGGTTGAGGGTTTCGCGCAGTTGCTTCATGTGCTCGCGCTCGCGTCGTTCCTCGTCGCTATAAAAGCGCGCCTTCTCGAATTCGTGATTCTGGATGGCCGCTTCCATGCGGGTCACAAAGAATTTGATCTTGCGCTGGGATTCATTTACTTCGTCGGGGAGCATGGTCTGGCGGAGCTTGACCCGGGCCCCCGCCTCGTCGAGGAGGTCAATGGCCTTGTCCGGCAGGAACCGGTCGGAGATGTACCGATTCGACAGGTACACCGCGGCCTCGATGGATTCATCGGCATAAGAGACGGCATGGAATTTCTCGTACCGCTCCTTGATCCCGTAAAGAACCTTGATGGCCTCTCCCTCGTTGGGAGCGTTCACCTTCACGGCCTGGAAGCGGCGTTCCAGCGAGCGGTCTTTCTCGATCGATTTTCGAAACTCCCCGGGTGTGGTGGCCCCGACACACTGGATTTCACCGCGCGAAAGCGCAGGCTTCAGGATATTGGCGGCGTCCAGCGAACCTTCCGCAGAACCGGCGCCCACCAGGGTATGCAGCTCGTCGATGAACACGATCGCATTTTGATTTTCAATCAGCTCCTTCATGATGGTCTTCAGGCGTTCCTCGAACTGACCGCGGTACTTGGTGCCCGCCACGATGAGGGACAGGTCGAGGGCCAGGACGCGCTTCTCGGCCAAAAAAGAAGGGACCAGCCCGTCGGCGATTCGCTGGGCCAATCCTTCCACGATTGCGGTCTTGCCGACTCCGGGTTCTCCAATCAGCACCGGATTATTTTTGGTGCGCCGGCAGAGGATCTGGATCACCCGCTCGACTTCGTTTTCCCGTCCGATGAGGGGATCGAGTTGCCCGTCCATCGCCGCCTGCGTCAAGTCCCGGCTGAATTCCATCAGCAGGGGAGTTTCCTTTTGCTTGCTGGACGGGGCCTTCTCGCTTTGTTGTCGCGCCAGTTCTTCGCGCAGCGCCGAAAGCTTCAGGCCACGTTCGCGCAGCAGCTCCGCGGCGAAACACTGGTCCTCCCGCAAGAGTCCGAGCAGCAGGTGCTCGGTGCCGATGTGCTTGGATCCCAGCTTCTCGGCCTCTTCCGCGGCATACATTAACACCCGCTTGCACTCCTGGCTTAGCGGCAGATCGACCGAGGTCGAAACCTTTTCCCGTAAGATGGTCCGGCCCTCAATCTGCTTTCGAATCGACTCGATCCCGGCGTGGGAGCGCAGGAAGCGGTTCGTCAACCCCTTGTCTTCGCGCAACAGACCCAGGAGCAGGTGCTCGGTCTCAATGTTCGGGCTGCCGAACTGGCTGGCTTCATAACGGGCGAAAAAGATGACACGGCGGGCCTTCTCAGTGTATCGTTCAAACATAGAATCCAAATCCTTGGTTCGAGATATCCGCGCTGGCGGAATGCCCCTGGCTAGAGCGCCAACAGAGTCAGCAGAAAGTCTCCAGAGCGCCAGTCATTCTACCTAGCAAAAGTGTTTTTATCAACTTCAAAGAGTCGCCCCTCGGCGATGCAAAAAACGCGATCCGCCTGCCCCGACACCTCCCGGCTGTGAGTGGCGATGACGGAAGTCAGCTGGTGTTCCCGGTGCAGGCGGCGGAGCAAGGCGATCACCGAGGTGCTGGTCTTGTAGTCCAGGTTGCCGGTCGGCTCGTCCGCCAGTAAGAGTTTCGGATGATTGATGAGGGCGCGCGCCAGGGCGACGCGTTGCTGCTCCCCCCCCGACAACTGACCCACCCGGTGTCCCATCCGGTCGCCCAGCCCCACTTCTCCAAGAATTTGCTCAGCCTCGGGGCGAGCCTCCCGGTAGGCCTCTCCATGAATGAGCCGGGGGATACAGACGTTCTCGAGGGCGGTGAATTCCGGAAGCAAATAGTGGAATTGAAACACGAATCCGATGTCCTGGTTTCGAAACCCGGCGAGCGCTCCCAGTGCGGCCCGGTGGATCTCGCGGCCATCAATCAGAATTTCACCGTGGGTGGGCTGCTCCAGTCCGCCCAGAAGGTAGAGCAAGGTCGACTTTCCAGCGCCCGACTCGCCGGTCACCGCGACCATTTCTCCGGCGCTCACTTCAAATGACAGATCCTCGAAAACCGTGAGGGAGTGGTCACCGACGTGAAAGACCTGGGCGAGGTTTTTGGCTTGAAGGAAGATATTCAAGAATCTATCCCGGATGGCCTCGGAATGCCGGAATGGCGGGCGTTTGCGGACGCATCCTGAACAAAACGGAACGGACCGGGCGCCTCCCCTTGGATCGGGGCGGTGGGGTTGAATTCCCGGCGGGCTTCATTCATATCTCAGCACTTCCACGGGCGAAACGCGGGCAGCACTGCGTGCCGGATACAGGGTTGAAAGAAAACTGATCAAAATCGCAGCTGCGGCAATGAGAAGGCCATCGGACGGACGGGTTCTGAAGGGGACATAGGCAAAAGAGTAGACATCCGCATTCAAGGCGATGAGGTGGTACCGCTCACAGACCCAGCTGACCGAGTACCCGACCAGGGCGCCAAAAACCGTTCCCACGACCCCGATAATGACTCCCTGCCAGATAAATATCTTCCGGATTTGATCCAAGCGCGCGCCCATGGCCACCAGGATGGCAATGTCCCGGTTCTTCTCCATGACCATCATCACCAGCGTGATCAGGATGTTCAGGGCGGCGACCAGAACAATCAAACCGATGGTAATGACTGTCACCACTTTCTCCAGTTTCAGCGCCTGGAAGAGGGATCGGTTCTGCTCCATCCAGTTGACCGTCGTGTAGCCGGGACCTGCCATCCCTTTGAGATCCGTCGCCACCTCAGAAGCCCGGTAAATGTCGTCAATCCTGAATTCAATTACCGAGGCGACATCCGGCAGGGAAAAGAGGTTTTGGGCCGCCGGGAGCGAAGTAAACACCCACGCTGAATCATAGTCAAAAAAACCGGAATCGTAGATCGCAGCCACCCTGAATTTCTTGTAGCGCGGGATGACGCCCGTCGGCGTGATGTTGCCCTGCGGACTGACTGCCGTGACGACATCACCCACCTCGGCCCCCAACGATTCCGCCAGATCTTTTCCGACGGCCAGGGGGGCCGGAGCAGCCGGATTTTCCTGGGTGTCTGTCTCCAAGGCGTCCAGCTTGCCCTGCCTCACCGATTGCAGCAAATCCCCGACCTGGAGTTCCCGCTTGACGTCGATGCCCTTCAGAACCACCCCTTTGGCCCGGGTCCCGCTCGAAAGCAGGACCTGTTCATAAATAGCCGGCGCCAGCGCGACGACATGAGGCACCTGGGCAAGCCGAACCAGCAGCGATTCATAGTCCCGGATCCCATCGTTCTCGACGCGCAAGAGGTTAATGTTCGCGGTGGCCCCCAGAAGTCGCTTCTGCAGGTCCTCCTTGAACCCGGCATTGACCGCAAGGGCGATAATCAGCGACGCCACCCCGGCGGCCACCCCGATCACGGAGATTACCGTGATGATGGAGATCACCGCTTGTTTGCGCTTGGCCTTGAGATATCGTGTAGCAATAAACAATTCGAATTTCATGGTCTGTCGAGAATCGGGCAGGCAGTGCGGAGGGTGCCTCCGGGATTCGGGCGGCGTCCGGCCTGTTGCGGCGGATGCCTCTCGACTCCTGCCTTCAATCGGTCGGGTCAGTCCCCCTTCTTTCGGGGCGCATCAGCGGGAACAGGATCACATCGCGAATGGACTTGGAGTTCGTCAACAGCATGGTCAAGCGGTCGATGCCCACCCCTTCACCCGCCGTGGGGGGCATTCCATAGCTGAGGGCGCGGAGGTAATCCTCGTCCATCCGATGGGCCTCCTCGTTGCCTCCTTCCCGCTGTTTGAGCTGTTGCTCAAAGCGGTCCCGCTGATCAAGGGGATCGTTGAGTTCACTGAACGCATTCGCGATTTCCATCCCTGCAATATACAATTCAAACCGGTCCACCATGGCCGGATCATCTGTGTTGCGCTTGGAGAGGGGGGAAAGCTCCACCGGGAATTCGAAGATGAAGGTGGGCTGAATCAACTCCTTCTCGGCGACCGCCTCAAACAGCGCGCCCAGCAGGAGGCCGGCCGACAGTCTCTCATCGACACGTTCGAGGGTTCTCCCCGAGCTGGCAGCATTCCCGTTGTGAGCGCTCGCGGCCGCACGCATGCCGGATTCGGACCGCAAGCTTTCAAGGGTCGGCCGATTGGAGGGGTTCTTCCAATACCGCACTACCGCCTCCCTCATGGTCAGACAATCGAACTTCTCAAAGGAGAGCTCCAGATCGCCGTACTCCACCCGCAGGCCGCCGCTGACCTCCTGGACCAACGACCGGAGCAGTTCTTCCGTCAAACTCATCAGGTCCCGATAATCGCTGTACGCCTGATAGAACTCGAGCATGGTGAACTCGGGATTGTGCCGGGTCGAGATGCCCTCATTCCGAAAATTTCGATTGATCTCGTAGACCCGGTTTAATCCCCCGACGATCAATCGCTTGAGATAGAGCTCCGGGGCGATGCGCAAATAAAGATCGATGTCGAGGGCGTTATGGTGCGTGACAAAGGGGCGCGCCAGCGCTCCACCGGCCATCGGCTGCATCATCGGCGTTTCGACCTCGATATATCCGCGTGCATCGAAAAACCGGCGGATAAATCGGATGATCTGACTGCGCTTGAGAAAGGTCTCACGGACCTCCGGCGTCACCACGAGATCCAGATAGCGCTGGCGATACCGGATTTCCACATCCGACAAGCCATGCCATTTTTCGGGCAATGGCAGAAAGGCCTTTGCCAGCAGGGTGCACTTCTCCACATGGACGGTCAGTTCGTTGGTCTTGGTGCGGAACAGGGATCCCTCCACCCCGATCAAATCCCCGATATCGAGCAGTTGAAAGAGCTTGAAATTCTCTTCGCCGACGGCGTCCAGCCGCACATAGATTTGCAGCTTCTTCGCCCCGTCGCTGAGATGAGCGAAGGCCGCCTTGCCGTGCCCCCGAATCGTCATCAAACGGCCGCACAACCGGACGGCAATCTTCGTCGTTTCCAGTTGTTCCTTGGAAGCGCCGCCATGGGTTTGGAGAACCTCGGTCGCGGTGGTGTTCCAGTCAAACCGGGAGGGGTAGGGGGAATGTCCCAGGGCGATGATCTCCTCGAGTTTCTTCCTCCGCTGGGCGATCTGGTCTCCTTCAGAAAGGAGTGGGCTTATGGGTTCAGTCACTGTCCGGGTCCTCAGTCTGTGCTGTGCGCAAATGAACGTGGGATTATAGAGGTTGCCTTTACGCAGGGTCAAGGAACAATGCGGGGAAGATACGGGAGCGGGTCTGGGCTTTCCTCTTTTTCATCCTTCATCGGCGTCGGTTGAAGCGGTTTTAGCCGAGGGCGGCGACGGGGCTTCTTCCCCTTCCAGCGTCTTCCTCACCTGGTCCAAAATTCCGTTAATGAATTGCACCGATTCCGGACCGCTGAAACGGCGGGCGATTTCCAGCGCTTCGTTGATCACGACGACTTTGGGGGTATCGGCTTCGGTCAGGAACTCCGCGATTGCCAGGCGGAGCACGTTTCGGTCTACGGCCGGCATTCGCTCGAGGCGCCAATGCTCGGAGTGTTTGACGATGAGCTGATCGATCCGTTTGATTTCGGTCGTGGCTGCTGTGAAAAGCTTGCGGGCAAACGGGTACTCCTCGGGATCTTCTTCCCGCAAGGGCCAAAAAGTTTCATCAACCTCCTCCGGGCTCGCTTTTGCAATATCCCATTGAAATAACATCTGGAGGCCAAGTTCTCTTGACTTTCGACGGGTGATCATTGTAGAGCGGGCACCTTGGATTTTTCAAATAGCAGTTGCCAGTTCTCAGTTGCCAGCGGTCAGCCATCAGCGCTAGATTTATTTATTCGATCTTTGGTAATCACGGCTCTCCGATTTGAAGCAACGAATTTCGAATTTACAAATGGTTCAGTTCGTTCTCAACTGGCAACTGACCACTGGCAACGGCTTCAGATCTTTCTCATCAAGCCAGCCATCTCGATGGCCGCCATCGCCGCATCGCTCCCCTTGTTGCCGGCTTTGCCTCCCGCACGTTGGATGGCCTCTTCGAGCGTATTGCATGTCAACACGCCGAACGCAATCGGCGTTTGCGCTTCCACGCTGGCGACCTCGATCCCCTTGGCGCAGCCGGCACAAACCGAATCAAAATGAGGCGTCTCCCCCCGGATAATACAACCAAGCGTAATGATCGCCTCAAATTTTCCGGAGCGGGCCAGGCGGCTGGCGGCCTGGGGAATTTCAAACGCCCCGGGCACCCGGACGACCTTTACATCCCTCCTCAGGTTTGCGCCCGTGCGTTCCAGCGTCTCCAAAGCGGCCGAGAGCAGGCGTTCGCCGATGAAACTGTTGAATCGGGACACGACGATAGCGAACTTCTTGCCACGGGCGTTGAGATCGCCGGTCACTGTTTGGATCTTGGCTCGGGTCATTAGATCACTCGAACGGGGTTTTTTCTCCACTCCCGAAAGCGCACTTCTACTTTCCTTTGAATTGGGCGGGGCGCTTTTCCAGGAAGGCTTGAGTTCCCTCTTTCATATCCTCAGTGGTGCAGCATAGGCCGAACAGCGTTGCCTCAAGGAATAACCCGTCCTCCTGGGTACCTTCGAGACCACGATTCACGGCCTCCATGGAGTACTTCAAGGCGAGCGGCGCATTGGCAATCATCGCCTGTGCCACTTTCTCGGCCGTGGGCATGAGTTCAGCATAGGGCACTACTTTATTGACGAGACCGATCAGATAGGCTTCAGTCCCTGAGATCTGCTCACCGGTGAGGAGGAGTTGCATGGCCATCCCCTTGCCCACCAGCCGTGGCAGCCGTTGAGTTCCGCCGTATCCTGCCATGATGCCGAGCTTCACTTCCGGCTGGCCCAGGCGGGCATTCTCACTGGCGATGCGGAGGGTGCAGGCCAGGGCGAGTTCGCAGCCTCCCCCCAGGGCGTAGCCATTGATGGCCGCGATCACGGGCTTGCCCAGGGTCTCAATCCTGTGGAGAACCTTTTGGCCCCAAAGCGAAAACTCTTTGCCTTCGACGGGGGATTGTGTCGCCAGCTGACCGATGTCCGCACCCGCCACGAAGGCCTTTTCACCCGCCCCCGTCAGGATGACGGCGCGGACCCCATCGTCCTGAGAAATCGTCGCAAAAACATCGTCCAACTCTTGCATCACGGCCCGGTTCAAGGCGTTCAACTTGGTTGGTCGGTTGATGGTGACATACGCGAGCTGGCTTCTTTTCTCGAACAGAATGTTTTCATACGAGGACATAAAGAACTCCATCTTTGCCTGAGAATTTTGGATGAGCAGCGGGATTTCCAGTCCGACCCCATCACTCGCCGTCCCGGATGCCGTTGATTCACGCCGTGCCTCCTTGCAGTCGCTCTTGCCTCTAAAGGGCCGGCTTCGGGTTTTTCGGATCACTCCAATCATAAAACCCTCGCCCTGTCTTCTTCCCGAAGTTACCGGCCAGGACCAGCCGCTTCAACAACGGCGGGGAAGCAAATCGTTTTTCTTTAAACTCTTCGAACATGATTTCGGCGATGTAGTAGGTGGTATCGAGTCCCACGAAATCGAGAAGGGTGAAGGGTCCCATAGGATATCCACAACCCAGTTTCATGCCATTGTCAATATCGACGATCGACCCCACCCCTTCCTCGAACGCGCGGATCGCGTCGAGAAGATAGGGCACCAGCAAGCGATTGACAATGAACCCGCCGGTATCCCGCGCCCTCACCGCCACCTTCCCCAGCGATTCCGTGAATTGGACCGCCTGCTCATAGATGTGAGGATCCGTGGCAATGGTCCGGACCACTTCCACCAGCTTCATCAGGGGGACGGGGTTGAAGAAGTGCATCCCAATGAAACGACCGGGTCGTTTCGTGGAGGTCATCATCTCGGTGATGGAGAGCGAGGAGGTGTTGGACGCGAAGATGGTCTCCGGGCCGGCCACTTCTTCGAGCATCCGGTAGGTCAGCTTCTTGGTTTCCAGGTTCTCCGTGATGGCTTCAATGATGATGTCGCAGTCCTTCAAGCCTTCAAAGTGCACAGTTCCGCTCAGCCGGTTCATCGTCTGTCGTTTATCATCGGCCGACATCGCCCCTTTCTCCACGAACTTGCTGAGCGACTTGTCGATGAATCCGAAACCCTTATCAAGCAGCGCCTGGGAGACTTCGCGGACCAATGTTTCATATCCGGCCGTCGCAGCCACCTGCGCAATTCCCGAACCCATCAGCCCACACCCGACAACTCCAACTTTTTTGATCTCCATGGTCACTGCTCCATATGAAATTTAGGGTTGAAAGCAAGGGAGGACGGAATCATCCTTCCCGTCCGAAAAGTTGCATTTTCGAATTTCACTCCAGGGCGATGTCCCCCGGTCGAGGTGCAGGCCGACGCGGGTGAATCGCCCAATGATCAGGACGACTGGCGGGCCTCCACGATCATGGCGATGCCCTGGCCGCCCCCGATGCAAGCGGTCGTCAGCCCGTAACGTTTCTGGCGCCGCCGCAGTTCATGCAAAATCGTAAGAACCAAACGCGTTCCGCTGGCGCCCAGCGGATGTCCCAGGGCGATGGCCCCGCCGTTCACGTTGACCTTTTCGCGGTCGAGCCCGAGCTCCTTCTCCACTCCCAGGTACTGCGCGGCGAAGGCCTCGTTGACTTCGATAAGGTCCATTTGGTCCAGCTTCATTCCCGTTCTCTCCAGGACCTTCCGTGTGGCGGGAACAGGTCCCCGGCCCATCAACTCCGGTTCCACCCCCGCCACCGCCCATCCAATCACCCGGCCCAGGGGTTTGAGACCGCGCTCCCGGGCATAGGCGGCCGACGTCACCACCACCGCCGCACCCCCATCGACAATTCCACTGGCATTGCCGGCGGTCACCGTGCCGCTCTTCCCAAATGCAGGCTGCAATTTTCCCAGCCCTTCAAGCGTAGTATCCGGCCTCATGTGGTCATCCTGCTTGACGAGCTCCACCCCCTTCTTGGTCTTGACTTCCACCGGCACGACCTCATCGGAGAGGCGGCAACTCTTCCAGGCCTCTGCCGCAAGGTGTTGGCTGCGTAGCGCAAAGGAATCTTGATCGTTTCGGGACCAGCCAAATTTGGCGGCCAGATTTTCGGCCGTCTGGGCCATGTACAGGTGGCAGTAGGAATCCATCAGGGAGACCATCAAGGAATCTTCAAGCACGGCGTTCCCCAGTCGAAGGCCCGACCGCACTCCTCGGAGAACGAAGGGGGCCTGGGACATGGATTCGCAGCCTCCGGCCAGCACCAGCTTTGCCTCCTCCAGCAGGATGCGGTGCGCGGCTTGAACGATCGACTCCATCCCGGAGCCGCACAATCGATTCACGGTCACGGCCGGGGTTTCAATGGGGACTCCCGCCTTGAGGCCGACATGACGGGCACAATAGATGGCATCGGGGGAGGTCTGCATGGCATTCCCGATGATCACGTGGTCGATCTCTCCCGGATCGACTCCCGCACGGCGGATCGCCTCGCGGGCGGCGATGGCCCCCAGTTCGCTCTGAGTGAAATCTTTCAACACCCCGTTGTATTCCGTCATGGGAGTCCGGGCACCGGCCACGATGACGATCTCGTCTTTTTGACTCATAAAGACACCTCAAGCTTCAGCTCATGTGGGGACTGCCCAAGCGCTCACAAACTAGCAGATAGTGAATTCGCGTGTCAACGCTATCTCTGGGACAGCGACGGGTCAAGAGAGGATTGCGGTTCGGAAGCGACAGTGCGGGATTGGGCCAACGCCTGCTCGGCGCGGAAAACCACGTCGGTGGCGGAATCCGCCGGATCCGTATGAGGCGTCACCAGGGCCTCTGCCGCCGCGGAGGACAACAGGACAGGGGCTTCACCGACCAGCGAATGGAGTTTCTCGAGCGCCTCGGAAGTCAGGAATGAATGAAATTTCTGGACCACCCAATCCGCCTCACTGTAGGGCGTATCGGGGAGAATCAATGCAATGATCGAGCGGTCAAACTTGACCGCAATGTCGGTTTCCCGGGTGTGCGCGATGATCAATTGCGCAAAATCTCTCAACAGCTGCATGGCGCGGAAGGAGTCCTGCAACCGCTCCAACTCCTCCATGTGACTCAGCTCCAGCAGGGCGAGGGAGAGGGTGGTGCCCTGTCTTCGGGCCTGGTCAATCTCCGACACCAGGCAGTCGAAAAATGAGTGTCGGCTGATGAGCCCCGTCTCTTCATCGATGACGGCCAGGGTCTTCACAAGATGGCGCAACCGGGCATGCCCCAGGGCCACGGCGATCTGTTCGGTCACGGTCTGAAGAATGAGAATCTCCTCCCCCGTCCAAGACCGAACTTCCTCGGCCTGCTCGAGGCCGACAAACCCAATCACCTGCTCCTGGCTTGAAAGAGGCCAGACCACCAGGGATTGCACCCCCAGTGAAACGAGTTCCGGTCGGATCTTCTCGAACTCGGGATCCTCCGTCACCCGGTCGGAAAACAGAGGCCGACGGTTGACCACCACAGTCTGCTCACAGAACTGCAGCAAAGGAACCAGCGTGCTGGGATCCGATTTGGCGCGCTTGGACTCGCAGTACTCAATGTAGGTGCTGGCAGGTTTAGCTGCTGAAGAGAGGGCTGCAAAGCATCGGCTGACATGCAGAAGCTTGCCCAGCTCATGGACCGCCGTGTACAACACGCCCTTCGCGCCCTGTTGAAGATGGACCTTGCGGAAGATGGCCGCGATCGCTTCAATCCCGCGTCCGACATTGGTTTCAACGGGACGCACCCCCGGGGAAGGGCGCGCCGTTCCGATGGGCGCCCCGGCGGGTTTCGGCGCCGGAGTCGGAGTTTCCTCCATGCCCCCCGCCGGTGAGTGACCCGTTTCCCGACACAAGGTGAGGTAGCGTTCCTTGAACTCAGCGGGCAAAGGGGTCATCGTCTCCAGCTTCTTCAGCGGGACGAGGGCCCGGTCCTTCATTTGATACTTCAAGAGGAGTTCTGCCTGCAGAAACAAATCTTCGATCGCCTCATTGGTGGGCTTACCGATGGCGACGGGCGGTTCGACCTCGGCCTCCGCAGGCGCCTGCTGTTCGGCCTTTCGGTCTGCCGCTCGCCGGTAAACGCCGACCTTTTCGAGATGGGCCTCGAGGGGCTGGAGCGTAGCGGGCGGGAGCTTGGTCCTCAAGCGTTCCAGACGTTCCCCATGAGCGACATCGGAGGGGTCGCCGCTGATCAGGTTGTCCAGGACCTCCGCTGCCATCGCATGGTTCTCGGCCTCACAATGGGCTTCAAACATCTTCTCGAGGGATTGCTTGTATTCCTCACGATTGTTGAGCGACAGGTGAAGCCCCGCGAGTTGGGAAAGGACCGCTACATCGTTCGGGTTCCGTGCGACAATGGTCTCCAGCAAGCCCGTGACGACCGGATACTGCCGGATCCGGAAACAATACTCCTTAAGTTTCATGGCGAGGGCGAAGGCGTTGGCGGGGTTGTTCGCCTGGAGCCATTTCTCTGCCAGGGAAACCAGTCGGGGATAGGACTCCGGTTTGATTTGAAAAAGGCGTGACCAGACCTGGTCAGCCTTATCGAGCCGATTGAGATGGACATTTGCCGCGCCCAGGTCGTCCAGGAGTTGCGGGTGCTGCGGATTGGCCTGGGCCCCTGCTTCCAGAATTTCCACCACCATCTCCCAGCGTTTCTCGGCAGCGTACAAATGCGCCACCGTCAGCACCGTCTCGGCGTTCTTCGGGTTCAATTGGATCACTTGCTGGAGGTCGGCCACGGCTTCCGCAAAGTTCTTCTTCGCCAGATGCTGCTTTCCCGCAGTGAGCAGGGCGCGCTCCGCGACCGCCTCCTCCTTGTTCGCCGCAGCAAATTTTCCGAGAGTTTCATAGTGGGCCGTCTCTTCAGGCAGAAGCTCCACGATTCGCTCGTAACAGTGCATGGCCGCTGAGGCCTTGCCCTGCTTGGCGAGCACCTGGGACGCAATCTGATATTCCTGAACAGCCTCGGTGACCTTGTTGTTTTGGAGGAGGAAATGGGCCAGGTCAAGGATCTTCTGAGGATCGTTGGGCCGGAGTTTGATGATCTTGCGATGGAGAAAAATGGCCTTGCTCAGGGCCCCCTCCGCCTGAGCCTGATCAATTAAGGATTGGTATGCCCGGATCGCCTCTTCACTCTGATGGGTCTGCACATAGAGATCCGCAATGGTCTGAAGCAGATCCGGATCGGTGGGGTCATCATGGTAAAGGCCAAGGTACTCCTCGAGCGCTTCGCGGGTCTTCCCCTTTTGAAGGTTCTTCTGTGCTTTCTCGATGCGCTTCTTGTAAATGCTTGAGGTAAACATGAATTCAAGTTTGAGATCGGGCCGGGCAAGAAGAGCGGCCCAAAAAAAGCGCCCAATTTTGATGTGAAATATACTCTTTCGCACCTTAGTTTTCAAAGGAATTGTACGACCCCTGGGTTCCTCCGGATGCCATGCGGTCGTCACGTCCAGCTCCGGGACTGCACGTGGAGTGTCAATTGACAGTCTTCCGAGGCGGTTGATATAGTGTTTTGTTTGTCGAGGCGGAGAAGTCTTCTCCTGATGACATGGACACAAAATTCATCCGAAATTTTTCAATAATAGCTCACATCGATCACGGCAAGACCACGTTGAGTGACCGGCTGCTTGAGTTGACGGGGGCATTGAGTCAGCGGGAGATGGGGGAGCAGGTGCTGGATGCCATGGATCTTGAGCGCGAGCGGGGCATTACGATTAAGGCGCACGCGGTGCGGCTGACCTACCACGCGCTCGACGATCAGGAGTACATTTTCAATCTCATTGACACGCCCGGGCACGTCGACTTTTCCTACGAAGTCTCGCGGTCACTGGCGGCCTGTGAGGGGGCCATCCTGGTGGTCGATGCCTCCCAGGGGGTGGAAGCACAAACCCTGGCCAACTGCTATCTCGCCGTCAACAATAATCTCCATATCATCCCAGTCATCAACAAGATCGATTTGCCCTCGGCCCAGCCGGCGGTCATCAAAGAGCAGATCGAACACCTGATCGGCATTGATTCCTCCAATGCCATTCTGGCCAGCGCGAAGCAGGGGATCGGCACCGGGGAAATTCTCGAAGCCATTGTCCGGGAAATCCCCTCTCCGGCCGGGGACTTCGACGCTCCCCTCAAAGCGCTCATCTTTGATTCCTGGTTTGACTCCTATCGCGGCGTCGTGATCCTGACGCGCGTCATCGATGGGGAAATGCGCCGCGGGAAGCAAATACGGTCGATGGCTACGGGCCAGGTGTATACCATCGAGGATCTGGGTGCCATGACACCCAAAGCGATCTCGCTGGATTCACTGGGGGCGGGCGAAGTGGGGTTTTTCATTGCGAACATTAAGCGCGTCGCGGATACCAAGATCGGGGACACCTTCACGGATGCCGTTCATCCAACCGCGACCCCCTTTCCCGGCTTTCAGGAAATTAAGCCGATGGTGTTCGCCGGCCTCTATCCGGTGGAGGCGGAACAGTATGAGCCTCTGCGGGATGCTCTGGAGAAACTCCGGCTCAATGATTCCTCGTTCTTTTATGAGCCTGAGAACTCGCTGGCGCTGGGCTTCGGTTATCGATGCGGGTTCCTCGGACTGCTCCACATGGACATTGTGCAGGAACGGCTGGAGCGGGAATTCAATCTCAACCTGCTGACGACCGCGCCCAGCGTGCGATACCGGGTGACTCGGACCGATGGCAGCGTCATCGAGGTCGACAATCCCACCAAGCTTCCCCCCCCGAATGAAATCGATCGAATTGAAGAGCCCATGATCGAGGCCACCCTGTTGAGTCACCATGAGTACGTCGGGAATATCCTGAAACTGGCGGAGGAAAAGCGGGGGATCCAGAAAAAATTCGAATATGTTTCCCCGACCCGGGTGATGCTGGTGTATGACCTGCCGCTGAATGAAATCGTCCTGGATTTTAATGATCGACTGAAATCCGCCTCCCGCGGATATGCGTCCTTCGACTACCATTTCAGCGGCTATCGGGAATCCGACCTGGTCAAACTCGACCTCCTGGTCAATGACGAGCCGGTGGATGCGCTGTCCCTGATCGTCCACCGTGATCAGGCCTTTCCCCGCGGTCGCGCCCTCACCGAAAAGATGAAGGAATTGATTCCCCGCCAACTCTTCCCCATTCCCATCCAAGCCGCAGTGGGAAGCCGGGTCATTTCGCGAGAAACTGTCCGGGCGATGGGCAAAAACGTCATCGCCAAATGCTACGGAGGTGATATCACCCGCAAGCGGAAGCTCTTGGAGAAACAAAAGGAAGGGAAGAAGCGCATGAAGCGGGTGGGCAAGGTCGATATCCCCCAGGAGGCGTTCCTCGCGATCCTGAAGGTGCAGTGAGAGAACCGGAGAATCTCGGGTTGTCTTGTTTCTTTGATGTATAGTAAGGTTGTTTCTTAATTTTCTCCCCCCATCACCCCCAAGAAAACGCACCAAGATGGCGCCAACTGCGCAGAGGGGGATCATATGGACCCCAATGAAATCACCATGAAATCATTGGTGCAGCACTCGACGTACACCGTGCCCTGGGGCCAGGCCTGTTGGAGTCAGCCTATGAAGAATGTCTCTGTTATGAACTGAATCTTCGGCAGATTCCGTTCGAGCGTCAGCGACCCTTGCCCCTGCAATACAAGGGAAAGCGATTGGATTGTGGTTATCGTTTGGATATTGTGGTTTTGGATGCCGTTGTTGTCGAGATCAAAGCAGTCGAATCCATTCTCCCGATTCACGAGGCTCAGCTGCTGAGTTATTTGAAAATAGGGGGATGGAAAATCGGCCTTCTTCTGAACTTCAATGTTCCGGTCTTGAAGGACCCCATTCGACGGCGGGTTATGGGTCTGTTGGAATAGATATGCTTTGTGATCTTGCTGTCTTTGTGGTGAAATCAATTCACAAAAAACGTGAAGAACCGTGTCGCGCTTAATTTCAGTCTTGATATAACCGCCCCGGCACCCACGAACAACTTCCGTCCCTCCAACTCCGCAAAGAGTGAATAAGCGACCGGGGTCACCAGCAACGTTGGAAGCAAGCACAGGGTCTGGCCGCCAATGATGGTGACGGCGATGGCCGAACGCTGGGCTGAACCCGCCCCGATTCCAATGGCGGTCGGAATCAAGCCGGCCACAATCGACAGCGTCGTCATCAGGATCGGTCGCAGCCGAACATGGTTCGCCTGGACAATCGCGTCCCGCAACGGCAGTCCTTGTGCCCGCAATTTATTCGTATAATCCACCTGAAGAATTCCATTTTTCTTCACAATTCCCAGCAGCAACAACACCCCCAGGGCGCTCCAGAGGTTGAGGGTGCGCCCCGTCAGGAACAGCGAGAGTAGCGCGAACGGGATCGACAGGGGCAGGCTCAACATAATGGTGAAGGGGTGGAGAAAGCTCTCGAACTGGGCCGCCAGCACCATGTACATGAAGATGGACGCGAGCAGGAAGGCGATGATCAGGTTTTTGGTGGTTTCATCCAGGATCTTGACGGCGCCCGTGAAGCGATAGCTGTACCCGGCAGGCAGGCCCACCTTGCGGATCTCCTCTCCCACTGCACGGGCGGCGGCGTCGAGGGGAAAGTCGGGCGCATTGCTGCCGTTCACCGACACCTGGAACTGCCGGTTGTATCGCTCGATTCGCGCCGGCCCCAATCCGCGTTGAATGGCAGCCACATTGTCCAGGCGGACCTGTCCGACCTTGGAAGAGGGGATCATCAATCGCGCCAGGATATCGGGATTCTTTTGCTGCTCGGGCATCAGTTGCATCGTGACATCGTACTGCTCGTCCCCTTCCTTGTAGGTGGAGATCTGATCTTCGCCGGCAATCATGAGCCGAAGCGCACCCGCCACATCATTGGCGCGCACCCCCAGATCGGAGGCCCGCTGGCGGTCAATCTTGACCTGCAGTTCCGGGCTGTTGATGCTCATCCCCGGATCCACGTCCAGCAGTCCGGGGATGGCCCGCAACCTCAGGGCAACTTCCTTGGCAATCTCTGTCACTCTTTTGAAATCGGGCCCCAGGATGGGGGCGCGAAGCGGAAAGTATGTTTCTCCCCCGCCCAAGGCCGAAGGGATCATCACGCGGCTTCGCATGTCCGGATAATCCTTCGTCAGCTTGCGCACCTCCGCGGCAATCTCCTGGTTTGTGAATTTTCGACGGGAGAGGTCCACCAGCCGGACATAGACATGAGCGTGGCTGGAGTTCCCTTCGTGAATGAAGGGGTTGACGAACTCCACGCCGGGAAGTTTCGCAATCTGATTGGCCACTTCATTAGCGACCTTGGACGTCCCATCGATCGAAGTGCCGACCGGCAAATCCATCAGCAACGTCAGTTCACTTTGGTCATCGGGCGGAATCCAGTCTCGTCCCACCACCGCGTTGAGAGGAAAGGTCAGCGCAAAGGTCGCCAACAGCACCGCCACAACAATGCCGCGATGACTGAGAGACCACTCCAGGAGGCGGCCATAATGACGGTCGATCCAGCTGAAAAAAACGGAATCCTTCGACGTATGCCCGTGCGCTTCGGGCGTGGCGATGAGATCCTTCTCGGAGGCACCGCGTTTTTCGGAAACCCGCTTCAGCAACTTCGAGCTCAGCATCGGGGTCAGGGTGAAGCTCACCAGCATCGAGACCATGATGGAAAAAGCCATCGTCCAGCCGAACTGGTTGACATAACGCCGTGCGTAGCCGCTCATGAAAGCGATGGGTAGGAAGATGATGACCAGCGACAGGGTCGTAGCCATGACGGCCAAGGTGATTTCCCGGGTCGCCTCGATGGCGGCCTGCTTGGCGGGATATTGCTTCTCCTCAAGATAGCGGACGATGTTTTCGAGCACGACAATGGCATCATCGATCACGATTCCCACCGCCAGCGTCAGGGCCAGCAGCGTCATGTTGTTCAAGGTGAAGTCCATCGCCTTGAGGAGGGTGAAAGTGGCCACAATGGACGTGGGGATCGCAATGGCAGCAATAATGACGGAGCGGATGTTTCGGATGAAGAGCAGAACGACCAGGCTCGCCAGAAGACTTCCAAACAACAGATGCTCTTCCAACGAGGCGACGGAGGCCTTGATGAATACGGATTGATCACGGATGATCCGGATGGCGATGCCGGGGGGCAGCATCCGTTGAATCTGCCCAAGCTTCTTCTTTACCGTATCGATGATTTCGACGGTATTGGTGCCGGATTGGCGTCGCACATCCAGGGTGACGGCTTGCTTGCCCTCCAGCAGGTTCCATGAACGCGGCTCCGCATAGCTGTCTTCGACGCGGCCCACGTCGGTGACCCGGATCGGAGTGCCCCTGACGTTGGTGACGATGATGTCGCTGAACTGGCTGACGGCGTCGATCCGCCCGAGCGTTCGCACCCCCAGTTCATTGTCGCCCCGCGTGATGCGGCCGCCCGGGATTTCCACATTCTCGTTTTGAATGGCGTCCTGGACCTGGTTGATGGTAATGCCGTGGGCATTCAATTTCTCGGCATCGAGCAGGATCCGGATCTGCCGGATGCGGGCGCCGGTGAGGCTGACTTCGCCGACCCCGTCGACCGTCTCGAGAACCCGCTTGATCTGTTTGTCGGCGATCTCGGTGGTTTCACGCACGCTCTTGTCACCCGCCACCACCAGCGAGATGACCGGATCGGAATCCGGGTCCGCTTTCTGGATCACCGGCGGGAGGATGTTGGGGGGCAGATTGCGGACCGCGCCCGCCACTTTTTCGCGGACGTCCTGGGCCGCCCCTTCAATCTCCCGTTCGAGTACGAACTTGCAGACGACGCGCGCGCTCCCCTCGGACGCCGAGGAGTTCAGCTCATCGAGGCCACTGATGGTGCTGACAGCCTCCTCAAGCGGAAGGATCACCTGGGTCGTCACCTCTTCCGGTGTGGCGCCCGGCAATCGGACATTGATGTAAACGGTGGCCGGGTCAGCTTTCGGAAAGAGATCGACGCCAAGCTCCCGGAACGAAAAAATCCCCAGCACGACCAGGAAGCTGATCAACATGACCGCAAAGACCGGCCGCTTCACACATACTTCAGCAAGGGTCATCGATTGAACTCCACCACGGGATACATCTAAGGAACCACTTCGATCGGGGTTCGATCCTTGAAGACCTGGCCCTTTGCCGGAAGTGCCACGCGATCCGCCGCACCGATCCCCTCGACAATCTCCACCTGGTCGCCGCTCCGCTCGCCGATTTTCACGTCCCTTTCTTTGAGCAGATTCCCCTCGACCGTATAGACCTTGTAAAGCCCGTAGACATATTGCAGCGCGCTGTAAGGCACGAATAGACCGCTTTCGACGCGATTGGAAGGAATGCTGGCCTTGACGAAGAACCCCGGCTTGAGAAGTCCCTCCCGATTGACGATCAAAGCTTCCACTTCGAAGGAACGGGTTTGCTCGTCCACGGAAGGATTGATCCGCGATATCTTTCCGGAAAAAGTCCGGTCGGGGTAAGCCTCCACGGAGAGGGTGACCTCCTGGTTTGCTCTGACCCACGCAGCCATCTTTTCGGGGACCTTCAGACGGACGCGCAGGGGATCAATGTTCACAATCACCATCACGGGCGTCTGGACTTTCAGATACTGTCCGGGTGTCACGGTGCGCGTCTTGATCTGTCCTTCGAAGGGGGCCCGGATGACCGAATCCGACAATTTCTTTTGCGCCAGGGCGACGGTCGCGCGGTACTGGGAGACCTGGTGCCTGATATTTTCGACGGTTTGGACCGCGAGATCATAAGCGGCGCGGGCGGACTTGTACTTGGACTCCACTTCGTCGAAGTTCTGTTGGGGAAGCAGGCCCTGGTCCATCATGGCCTTGGCGCGGCGGAACTTCTGGTCCGCTTCATTCAGATCGGCCGCCGCCTTCTTGACCTCGGCCGCATCACGGACATCTTTCAGCTCCGGGCCATCTTCGGAAAGACCCAGCCGGGCACGCGCTTGGCGCAACGCAGCACGTTGCTGGTCGAGCGCATACTGGAGTTCAACAGGCGACACCTTGACCATGGCCTGACCGCGTGCCACGTGATCGCCGACGTCCACCAGCACATCATCAACCCGCCCCTCGACTTCGGAACTGACCGTGACCTCCTCGTAGGCGAACAAGGAGCCGACCGATTCAATGTTTCGCCGGATCTGCTTCGATTCAACCGGAATGACCCGGGCGCTGATGGGCTTCTGCACAGAGCTGTTCGACTTCCCGGGGGTGTCCTTCGAACATGAAATGCTGAAGACCAATAGAACACTGGTGGTCAAAACTATCATAAGATCTTGTATCGATTTCCACGGGATCGCAGTCTCTGGTAGGCCCACGGGGATGCTTTTTCGAGTAAACATTATGATGCCTTCCTGATGTCCTTAAAGGCTTATAAATCACCGGGGAGGGAAACGCAAAGACCTCCAGAAACCATTCTCGGCGGAGGAATGGTCGGTACCCCTCCAAGACGACCGAATTCCTTGGAGGGTTACAACCAAGATGAGGCCTGTGAGGCATTTGCGAGCAAGGAGTTGCATGGCAAAAAATCCCCCTCAGCCTTAGGAAGAGTAGCATAACACCGATTCGAAAAGGCAGCTAAGAACTTTGCAGGGGGTTTTGAGAGGACTTCGTGGGAAAAGCTTGCAACGGTTCAACCGCCCCTCGCCGATCAATCGAAGAAGGCGATGGATGGACAGCCGCTTCGGTTGAGGGATCCCCACTTACAACTAATTACAACGGAACTCCATTCATCTGAAAAATCATGCGATTGGATTCGTTCAAAAACATCTTCCGAGGAACATCCAGCAACCCGGAGTGTATTCAGAGCATCCGTTTGATTGGAACGTTTTCCCGAAAGATGGTTTTGATTCAGAGTGGGCTTGACCCACCCTGGATGCCCATAGGCGTTAGTCTAACGAAAGTGGAGGATTTCATTATGCGTCTCCGTAGTATTTCATCCCTGGTGATTTTTTTGGCCGCTCTAGCTTTCTCAGTTCCAATTTTGGCTAAGACAGTGAGGGCGACGCTGGACACCATGCCGGCGACGATCGCCGATGCCCATTTGAAGGCGGGGGAATACACCTTCGTGATTAAAGATAACCAATTGATCGTGTTCAGAACGGATGATGGGAAAGTGGTTGCGAAGGATCAGGGTGAATGGAAGGATTCCGAGCAGAAATCCGACCAGGATGAGCTGGTTCTGGACAGTGACCATGTCGCCGAAATCCATTTTGCCCATAAGACCGAATACTTCGTCCTAAACTGAAGAACATATAAAGTATGAGGGCCTGCGGGTGTGCTTTTCGGTTTCAGTAGAGGCGGGATTTCCAACAGCATGATGGTGGCTTGCGTTCGAATACCGATCGGCGCACCTGCAGGAAACAGAAGGACCCGCGGTCCATGCACTTTTGATTGGGGAGGCCCCGAGAGCGGGTAGGAAGAACTTCGAATTCACAGGAAAATGACTAAAGATGGTAGGGCCGAGCGGGATCGAACCGCTGACCTCTTCCGTGTCAAGGAAGCGCTCATACCAACTGAGCTACGGCCCTGTTTCGAGCGGCCGTCAATATTAGCACGGGCATTTTGAATCTGCAACCGCAGTGGAGGTGTCAGGTGGCAGGTGTCGGGTGTCAGGGAGAAACCCAACCAGATCAGTAGGGCAGCAGGTTGAATCCCACTATGAAGCTCAGGCCTTGAGGTCCTACCCCCGCTCTTCGAGCTTTTCCCGACACCTGGCACCCGACACCTGACACCTAACTCCCGACACCTACACACTCCCAGTCACGCCCAGGCCCGGCCGTTTGGGCAAAATCAATTTTCCATTCCTGACCAGCACGCCTTTGAAAGGGTCGTTCGAGATCAGGAGATTGCCGTCGAGATCAGCGTAATCGACGAGCGGTGAGAGGTGCGCCGCCGCGGTGATCCCCACGGAGCTTTCGATCATGCATCCCAGCATGATTTTCAGACGGAGCGACCGCGCGAGCTCAATCATGCGAAGGGCTTCGTGGATTCCCCCGGCTTTCATCAACTTGATGTTGATGCCGTCGAAGGCCCCCACCAGGTTGGGAATGTCGGCCGCGCCCAACACCGCTTCATCGGCAATGAGGGGCAGCTTCACGCGCTCGCGCACCCAGCGCGTTTCTTCAATCATACTGGCGGGCATGGGTTGTTCCACAAATTCGATGCCCTGCGTGGCCATCCAGTTGATCTTCTCCACCGCCTCTTCCTTGGATTTCCACCCTTCGTTGGCATCCACCCGCAACGGCTTGGAAGTCACCTTGCGAATGGCCTGAATGATGTCCTCGTCGTTCTTCAGCCCCACCTTGATTTTCAGCACTGGAAATTCTTCCGCTTCACGGACCTTCTGCTGCATGACTTCGGGGGTGTCAATCCCGATTGAAAAGGTGGTGACGGGCGTTTTTGCGGGATCCAGCCCGAGCATTTGATAGAGAGGGACCCCCAGCTTGCGGGCGACCCAGTCATAAAGGGCAATATTCAGCGCCGCCTTGGCGCACGAGTCATGATGGACGGTGCCGGCCACCTCGTCAGAGATTTGGGCGTAGTGCCACCACGTTTCTTTTTCAAAGATGGGGCGAGCTTGCTGGATTGCGCTCAGCGTGGACTCGGCGGTCTCGTCGTAGCGCACATTCGGCGCCGCCTCCCCCCACCCGGCCACCCCTTCGCGCTCCAGGCGCACAAACACATTATTCTTCACGGTTGAAGTGTTCCGCGACAGGGTCCAGGCATGCTTGAGTCGAAGCTCAACCGTCTTGACATGGATTTGGGTTGAAGTTCCCGAAGTAGCCGTTTTCTTGCTTTTCACTTGGGCCTCACTCAACCGGGCAGGGGACGGCAGAAAGGGAACTGCCGCCGCCAGGGTCGCTGTTCTTAGGAAATGCTTGCGAGTAATCTTCATGGGATGAGTCCTGGTCTGCAATCTCAAGGTATTCTCGTGGAGAAGTGGGGAAAATGCAACGGAGATCCAAGGACATTCATACATCTCTTCTTTACTTGTTTCCTCGCTTGTGCTAATTTTCACTTCAACCGTGATGTTCTTCCCCATTGGGAGGCGAGATCCACCCCCGGACAAACTGAAAGTGGAATCGGATTCGAGTCGTCAAAGGCCTTCAACAGGGTGAAGAAGCGCGCTCGAATCTATCATCATTACGGCTGGACGGCGGTTGCTGGGGTTTCTTTGAAGAGACGGCGCAAGGCTGCCGCCAAAGAGATAGTACCGGGAGTTCAGAAGGCCCGACTCTCTAGGCGTATTTCAGTATTTGCAGGGAATCCTATCTTTCCCCCCTGGACTTCAAATCAGATCTCAAAGGAGGGATCTTGTGATCATGGAAAAAATAAATAACCGGATTGTATTCGGTACGGCCTTCGCCCTTTTTGTCGTGTTAGCTTCTTTGGGCCTCCTCGAGGCCAAGGATCCGAAGCTAAGCCCGGGTGAACTCGTCTCCCGCCATCTCAAATCCATTGGCGCCTCCGAGAAACTATCGGCGCGGAAAACCTGCACTTTGGAGGGGGATGGCGCGTGGCGGATCGTCGATGGGAGCGGACCGGGGTCCCTCTCCGGGCCTTCGACCCTCGTGTCCGAGGGTGACAAGATCCAGTTCATCATCAACTTCAACCATCTCAATTATCCGGCGGAGCAATTCGTCTATGACGGCGAAAAGTTTGACGTCGGGTATATTCGAGACGGATTGCGGTCGCGACTGGGGCAGTTTCTTTACACCTACGATTTCATCGTAAAAGAAGGACTCATGGGCGGTGTCCTTTCGACGCGCTGGGCGCTGGCTGAACTCGAAAAACGCAATCCAAGATTATATTATGACGGGGTAAAGAAGATTGCGGGGAAAGACGCTCACGAGCTCCGCTACGTGCCGCGGAAGGGCAAGGACCTCAACGTCTATCTCTATTTTGACGCCGAGACGTATCGCCACGTGGCAACCCTCTACCGGCTGGTCATTCCCGCGCAGATTGTGGCGGGAAGTCCCACGCTTTCAATCAGCCAAAAGGAAAAACGGTACGAGCTGGAGGAGCGCTTCGACAACTTTAAAGAAGTTGAGGGCTTGATGCTCCCGACTCACTGGAACATTCGCTACACGGTGGATGCGGAAGCCTCCTCCGTCGCTGAATGGGATATGAACTATTCGAAATTCAGCGTGAACCAACCTGTCCAGCCCAAGGCGTTTACGATCCAGTAGGGATGACCGACGGCTCGTGCGCGGGTTGCGCTAGAGATTACCACGGTGAAGAATTTCAAGGAGTCAAATCTTTCATGATTCCATCTGCTCATTGGGCGTCGATCGCGGAATCCCGGTCAACTCGCAAATGAGATGAAATTTGAGATGATTTGACCCCGCATTGGTTCAACTCCTCCTTGTAGGACCTCACCCACACGTGAGCGTTAGACAAATATTTTCGTTTGAGTGCACTTAAATTGATTCTTGAGGCACTTTATATTTGAGGGCAATCGAGGAAGTGACGGTCGCAGTTCTTCTCGTAGTGCATGCTGAGGCCTGCCTATCGCATCACAGGGTGGATGCGCATCAACTAACACTCCTCGGTCTATGCTCAGATAGCGGTTTTTTCCAAGGGAGGGACGGGGCAGCACGCCGTCCATCTTTGGTTTCTCGGGAACGATTTTCGACCCCCTATAAACACTGACTTGAAATACATAGCTGTGTGCGTGTGAACTGATTGGCGGAAGCACGTCTTGTATCTGAAAGACGGTGACGAGGATGCTCGGTTCACAATTCTTGCGATTCCAGTTGAATGCACGTGTCGACTTGACTCATTCCAATTCGATAAGGAGGGGCCGATGAGAAACATTTTTTTTAAAAGCCTGAAGGTTTTAGGATGCCTGTTGCTATTCGCCTTGGCGTTTCCATCCTCAAATTTTTATGGAGGGAACCAAGTGGCTGCAAGAGAATTCGAGATTGACTTCCCATACTATTCCATCCAGGATGGATACAATTCTGTTTTGTCCCTTGCAAGTAGTTCTTCAACATCTCAACACTCTTGTCCAAATTAGCTTTTTAAAATGAAAGGGGTTGAGCCATCACGTATGATGGATTCGCAGTCCGGAAGATTGCAAATTCACATTCGGAGGCTCAACCGTGAACACATTTTGCAGCATTTTCAGTCAACTTCTC